>CAYSFO010000001.1:0-26887 GCA_964430695.1 uncultured Muribaculaceae bacterium
AAACATATTTCTCATATACTTTGACATAGCAATAGCATTTTCTTTATCTTCTTTTATTTCAAAATTTTTTTTGATTTCTGAATACTTGTCCATATCTCCAACTCACTTTCAAATTACTATTTATCTGTGAGATAATTATAACATTTTTTTCAAAATAAAAATAGTCCTATACTAGCAACTATTTCAGTTTTTACCAACTACATCTATTTCAGAAGTGAAGTGATGACATGGTAAAGTTAAATGGTTCAATGTGATATTTATTTATCACAACTGTATAATAACATTATTTGACATTTTTTGCAACTACTTTGAATAAGAATTTTCATTTTGAAATAATTTACTAAATTCTTTCTGGGCTTCTTCCATTTCATCATTGATATTTTTAATGGCTTGTTCAATATTAGACTTATTTTTAAATCTTTGCTTAGAATTAGTATTAGATAGATAATTTTTTAAAATATCTTTTCTAGTTTGCTTTTTATTTTTAAGGTAATGTTTTAGTATAATTTCTTGTATAATATCATTTTCTTTAATCTTGTTAATGTTTTTAGATTCTTTTTTATAATTAAAATCAGCATAATTGACAATAGCATTATAAATATAATTATCTATATATTTATTTTTTGAATCAGTTAATGAAGTATCTACATTAATATTCTTAATATTATTATCTTCATTAATCTTATGGAAATATGTATTGATATTATCAAGTGCTTCTTTAAAATTAGCATATTCTAATTTAAAGTCAGAATTAGAGTTAGAAAAAATATAACTTTTAATTTCTCTAGTAAGATCAATTATTTCTTTATTCTTAATTGATCCATACTTAATTTTAGTATCTTTACCAATTCTTTCATTATAAAGAAGTTGACCTAACTTTAATATTTTTTCTTCTAAAAGTAAATCTTTTTTATTTCTTAGAAGATAATTTTTTTCTTTAGGGCTAAAATACTTTTTTAATTCTTCTATATCTTTATTCGTTTCTTTTAATAAAGGGGTATAGATTTTTTCTTTTTCAATAGTATGAATTACTTGATTTTTTAAAAAGTCAATTTCAACTTGTGATAATTCACCAGATCTTCTATAACCAACTTTATTTTTAGAATAAATATAATTAGGTTGTTTTTCCATGAAAGAAAAGTGAAAGTGCAAGTTATCAGTATCAGTATGAAGTGATATTTGATAAAACATTTTCTTAGTATCTTTAAAACCACACTTTTTAAAGAATTTAGGTAATATATTGGTAGCAAGTTCTTGCTCCAGTTTATGTATATCAATATTATCATTTATATAATCATTATTAAAAGATAAAACACCTTGCCATAGATTAGAATTTTCTAAATATTTTACTGATAACTTTTTTCTTCTTTCAACTTCTGATTCACTTGCAAACTTGCCATTTTCCATAACTAAGTTCATAGTCTTTTCTTTAGTAAGTTTACCAGTATAATAATCATACATAGACATGGCTCGTTTTTCTTCATTAGTGTAATAATCGTACATATCTTTAACTCTTTTAATAGATTTAGTATGATTTCTATATTTACTATCTGGGTTATTAAGGGCAAAGGTAAAGATAGAATTAAAAATCACTTTAGGACTTTTAGTCATTTATAAAATTATTTCTAATCCTTTTATTAAATTCATTTAAAGGTTTACTTTTTTTAGGATCAGAAACATTTTCAAAATCCATATCAGAATATATTTGTTCTTCCAGTAAATGAATTACTTGTTGTTTTTTAATTATATATTCTACACTTTTATCTAATTTATTAATTCTATCTAAAACATCATTACCATTTAAAGCAGAAGTACATAAACTGCATACTGCCTTAGAAAAAGATAAACTATTATTACTAGCATAATCTTTTATACGAGCATATTCTTCATTGGTAAAGTAAATATGCTTATCTATTGTCATTAAAATCTATTTCCTTTAGTCTTTTTAGAACATAGTCTAAAAGTTGCATTTTCATAGAATCATAGACAACTTCATTATTTTTGATATAAGTAATACTTTGGTAATACTCATCTTCTGGTAAGAAATATCTGATACCAAATTTTTTATAATTATCTACCCAGTCTTTAATTCTTCTCTGTGGTAATTTTTTATGAAGTATATTTATATCAAAACCACCACGAGCAAAAATTTCTCTTGCAGATAATTCTGGCATATCATATCTCATCATGATAGTCCATAATTTAAAAATTGGATCATATTCTATTTCTCTTTTATATTTTATATTTCTGACAAAGATACTTTGTTTTAATATTTTGATTTCATTATCAGTATATAAACGAACTTTCATTAATTTAACTCCTGTTCATGTTCATTGCCAAAATATTTTAGTCTATTGATTAAATCATCATTAAATTCATCATCATCTAAAATATTAGCAGACATTTCTTTAATATCTTTTAAGTCCATTTCTACACCTAAAATCTTAGCAGTAGAATCAATCTTTTTTTCTACTTCTGTAAGTAGATTTTCCCAATAGAAGATCATATTAAAATCTACATTTTTATCTTCTTTATCTACAACCAAATCAAGCACATTTTCATTTGATTCTATATCTTCAATTATTTTATCTACATTTTCTAAAATGTACTTTTGTGTATCTTCATCAAAATCTTTTAAGTATGTATCAAGTGAAACAATGTAGTTAGCACTATTACCATCTTCCATTTCCATTATTTGATCCATACCATAATTTATTATATCATTTGCAATTAATTTATTTATTGATAACTTCATTATCATAACCTCCTTTTAACATATCTATATAGCCCATCTCTAAAAGTTGTACCATCATTTTTGATATATGGATTCCATAGAATTGAGCCATTAATTTAATCCTATTAAATAGATCAATAGGCAACCAAAAATCAAATCTTCTCATTTGTCCTCCTTACTTGAATAGGATGAAAAGCCCCTAAAACATGGTAGTATATAAAAAAGCAGGATAAGAAACTTACACACCAATACTAAACTATTCCTTATTTCATAAGGGTTTAGTGTTGTGTAAGACTGATTTTGCACTTGCAAAATTCATCCTACTTTGTAGGTTGATATAAAGGTCAATACCTTTTTTATTCCTTATTTTTAGGGGCTTTCTTTATTTGGCTTTTCATCCTAAATTGTTATTTTTATTAATTTTTATAGGATGGTGTCAAATTATCAAAATTATTATTTTCTAACAAAGATGGTGGATTATATGTAGGTTTTGAATTATCTGATTCATAATTAAAATCTACTAAACTCATACCATCAACAACTTGACCATCCAATGAAACTTGGTAATGTAAATGATTACCAGTTGAATAACCAGTAGTACCAACACTAGCAATTTCTTGTCCTTTTGAAACAGAATCACCAACTGATACTTTGGCACTATTAGGAAATAGATGACCATAAAAAACAGTATATTTTAAGTCATTTACTTCACAACTTATTTTTATATTATTACCACCTTGTGTATCACTTGTATCAATTTTATTTTGACTATATGGAAAAGATAGACTTTCAACTTTTCCATCACAAGTTGAATAAACTGGTGTTTTTTCAGAGTTAGCAATATCCCATGCTTTATGCACATTTGCTTCACCATAAATAACTCTTTCTTCCATAAAAAAACTAGTTATGGTAGAACTAGAAAATTCTATTGGTGGAGCAAAAGGTTTTGCTTGCTCTTCATTTATCTGCCCACTAGAAGATATATTTTCACTTTTACAAACTTCTAAAACTTTATATTTTTGAATATTACATACTTCACTTATTGGAAGTAATTTTTTTGATTCCTTATCTAAGTTATCAGTATATATTTCATCAAAAGTTAAAGAATTATCTGCAAGATAAAAATATAAAATTCTTTCTAGTGAAACATATCCATTTTTTGCTTTTATATTTTTATTGGCAATCTTAGTATATTGTTCTGCATACTGACTATTATTCTCAATATAACCATCTGTAATATTAGCACCAAAAAAATCCATTATCATTAATACTGGAACTAAAATTACAAGAGCAATTACTACTAATCCACCAGTAGATCCTAAAAGAATAGATAGTATTTTTTTCTTCAAAATTTACATATCCATTTCATTATCTTTTTGATTTTCTAAAACTTTAGAATACCCATTAAGTTTAACTAATAATTCATTAGCAGTATTAAAGTAATTTAAAATATCACTATTAGATAAATCACTTTCACTTGCATAATGTCTTATATCAGCACAAATCCACTCAATAGTAGAATCTACATCAGAAATAGTACACAAACTTTTTTTAATTGAATCAAAGGCATCTTCATCAGAAGAATATAAATCTTTATATTCATAAGGATCAGAATCCTTTGCATATTTAACTAAATCACTTGCTAGTGAATCTACATCATATTCTTTTTCATTAGAATTAATATAATTATTGTATTCTTTAAATATAGAACATAAAGTATCAAAAAATCTTTCTTCTTTTGGATTTGTAAAATCTTTATGCATAACAAAATGCTGAAACATATCAGATAGATCACTCATAAAATCTACACCTTTATCTTCATCATTTAATTTATTTTTTAAACTATCTAAATTTGGTATTTCATTATCATAGAAGTACCATTTACTATATTTACGATAATCACATATAAAGTTATAAATAGAACTTGATAAATGATTAAATTTATTTTGATTATTACTCATTAATTTTCACCCATCATAGTTCTTTCTAATTCAGTAGCACGAATCCAAACTCTAAGTCTATTTTTATTATCTACATTAAGTAGAAATTCACCTCGTTTAGCAGATAGCAAAAATGCTTTTTGGGTATCAGTTAAAGGGTTATTTTTAAATAACTCTAAATAAGCAAGTAGATCATCTTCTTTTAGCATACCAATCATTGTATATTGACAGTTATTAAAGATAGCAGTAGCGTGTCTTAAAACACTAGCATTACCTACAAAATCTTTAACACTTTGGGTACTTACAATTAAATTAGTAGAATACTTACGAACTCTACGAGCAAGTTGACCAAAGTTCTTTAATACCTCATTATTTTTTTCATCTATAAATAAATGGAACTCATCAACAATAATACTAATATGTTTTTTCTTATCTAATTTTTCATTTTGAATTTTATTAGCAACAATACTATTATTCAAATATGTAAGCAGATTTAAAACTTGGGTATTAATTAATCTTTGATTTCCACTATATAATAATTCTTGTAAATTGAAAGCAATTAGATCATTTGATAAATCAATATTGGTATGACCATCAAATAAGAATGAATCAGTACCAGTTAAAAATCTTGAAACAAGTATTTCTAATTGATCTATTAATTTCTTTTTCTCATTACTTTCTAATTGTTTTTTATAAACTGGTAAATACTCATATAATTCACTAAAAATTGGGTAGTCAGTAGGACTTAAACTTTGTAGTGTATTAATAGAAGTATTTTTAAATATACCTTTAGTGTTATATAAAGATTCCACTACTGCTAGTAACATAACAAGTTCTTTTTCTGTTATGCTTTCAAAAGCAGTTTTAAAGAATGCCTCCAGAAAACCTAAATGTTTAGCCAAAGGACAATCTGTTTCTTTAGTTTCTTTATCTTCATCATCACTAGGAATATATCTAATCTGTAAAGGGTTTATGATACCACCCTTTTTAGAGTAGAGATCTATATATTCACCACCATTTGCTTCAACTAATTTTTTGTACTCATTTTCAGCATCCCAGATAAAAATTTTAGTACCACGAGCAAATTCATTAATAATCATTTTTTTCATGGTAAAACTTTTACCACCACCAGTAGATGACACTATGGCTAAGTTATGGGAAGTTCTTTGATTATTAAGAGTAAATGGATCAAAGAATATAGGTAATGAAGTATGTAAATCTACACCTAACATATAACCTTTACTATCATTAAAATAAGTTTTTGTAAAAGGAAACCCTGCACTTAATGTTAAAGTAGGTAAAAAGATAGAATAATCATTTAAAGAAGTAGAAGTAATATCAAAATTTTGCCAACATTCCATTTGTCTTAATTTTGGAATATCAAGTTTTATTTGGTATCTATCTACAAGTCTTTTTAATTCTCTAAAAGTATTATCTCTTTCTTTTTTAGTACCAGTAATGATAAGTGTAAGAGAAACTTCTTTTATCTTTTCATCACCATTTTTGATTTCAAGCATTAACTGTTGGAAGTTTTCCTTTTGAGTATCAAGTTCAGTAGCATCACTTAATTTTCTAGTAGTGTTACGATCACTAAGTAAAAACTGATATTGAGAATTAACCCAACGAATCAACTCATCTTGACTAATAGCATCTTTAATACTAATACAAGCCATAACATCTGGAACATTAAAGACTTCTTCAAAAAATAGTTCATCTACAAAAGGTGGAATATTTTTAATTGTTACCATTTGAATATCTTTATCATCCAACTTTAATGAATTAGTTTTTTCTTGTAAATTAAGTGGTGATATTAAAGATGGTAAATCACTCCATATAAGATCATCAAGTGATTTTTGATTCATATATAAATTAGTTAAAAATTTATATATTTCTAATCTATTATCAATCACTTCCATATTGATTCTAGGGGTAATATTAGAAATAATATCTTCAATTTCATCAAGTTGTTTTTCTAATATATTTAAGTCTTTAGCAATCACTACTAAATAATAAACACTAGATATAGTGTAGTGATTATCTTCTAGTTCTTCAATTAATCTTTTACTTTCTTCAAGTAATTTATGTTTTTTATCATCACTTTCAAAATATGTTATTAAATCTTCTAAATTAATTTTATTATTATTAAGATTAATTTTCTGATCTAATTTATAACATTTTAAAGTAAGACCTTTAATTTGGTAAAGACTTTTTAGGGCATAAAAAAAGTTTTGCTTCTCTGATTTACTAGTTAAAGACAAATCAATGGCTTTAACTTCAATTAAAGATGCAACTTCACCAGTTTTTAATTCTATTAAACCATCATCTGCAACTGACTTAACATTTGAAAAAATTTGAGAGTTTTTAATTCTTTTTTTCATTCGTTTTTTGATTACAAATTTAGGTTGTTGTTTTTCAAGTTTTTTCTTTTCTTTATCTAAAACTTTATCTTTATTTGTTTTTTTCTCTCTAGGGAATAACCCGATATTATCACCATCACTTTCATTTTAAATATTTGCTTAACTGTTTTAATTTGTTTTCTTTAATATCTTCATTAAAGAAACAATAATTTTTATTTTTAAAAAGATATTCTATCAGAAGAATCATAATTTTAT
Organism: uncultured Muribaculaceae bacterium; assembly: GCA_964430695.1. Lineage (GTDB taxonomy): Bacteria > Bacillota_I > Bacilli_A > RF39 > UBA660 > MGBC108787. Next base: position 7,287 of record CAYSFO010000001.1, read on the forward strand.
ACATACGATTCTTCTTAGATAGATTAATAGGTATAAGTAAAAACAAACAGATAGATAGAAATACCAATGCTTCAATTTTTAAGTTGGTAAAAGCAAATAATACTAAAAAAATCATAAGCATAGGAAGTCCTAAGTATAGATCTGTCATTTCTATATATTTACCTAAAGTTTTTTTAATACTTTTAATTGTTATATACAAACTATCACATCCTTGTTCTATATCTGTTACGATACATATTTCTTTGTGGCATAATAGATCTTACTGCTTCACCCATATTTTCACGACCATGACTTCGTAAATTCTTACCAATATTAGATGGTGTTGCATTTTTTACTTTACCACCAAATTTTTCAATAGTATTTCCTATACCACTACCAACTTTACTAGCAATAGGATTACTAGCAGAAGAACTTTTATCTTTAAAGTTACTACCAAATTTAGAAATAGCATTACCAACTTTATTTACGACTTTATTACCACCTAATTTACCAACTGCTGATGCTCCAACACCTAAGCCAAAAGCACTAGCACCAGTTAAAGCACTACCACCTATATGGGTAGCAGTAGACATGGCATTTCCATAACTCATTAAACTCATAAGTTGTTCACGACCACTATTAGCAGATACATTTGCACCTATGAATCGATTAATAACTTGTGATCCAGTAAGTAAGAAAGTACCACAACCAATAAACATTAATGATTTTAAAGCCATATCTTTAAATCCAGAATTAGCAAAGAAAGTTGTACTATTAATTGATTGCATTACTATTACAGTAATACCTATAATCATCATTACAACTGCACCTTGCAAGACTAAAGATACTAATTGTTCTATGACTGCAGATCTTCTTTGTTTATTACCAATAGAAGTAGCAAATACGATTGGACTTATTACAAATAAAAACAAAAATTCTATTTGCCTACGAGCCAACATCATGCCACTAAAGAATAAAGCATAAAGAAAGAAACCACCTACAATAATAGCCATGAGCCAATTTATACTATATTTATAATCTTTTTCATCTGGAAGTATCCATTTCTTAGAAGTAACATATTTATCATTAAACATTCTTTTTTTAGTAAAATTATCATTTTTAAGATTATCAACTATATTTTCATTTTTAAATTCATCACTATTTTTATAACCATCAGAATGAGTAATATACATACCAAGCATTGAATCTGATAATGTAGTACCATTACTGGTAAACATAGATGAAGTATAACCACTAAGTTTCATGGAAAAAGAGTTTGCTTGTGAAAATAAGAAAACACTCATTAACACAAGCACACCACATTTTACAATTTCCATAACTATTTGATGAGTAGATAAACCATCATCTGGTTCTAGTATTTTCATAACAAATTTCCAAATTATGAATAAAGCAAGTAAAGTTATAGCAATAGCAATTATTCCAGAATGGAAATTAGAAAATATAGAGTTATTAGATACACTATCAACAATATCATATAAATTAAGTTCTCTTATTATATTAAACAAAGTATCAATTAAATTATAGATAAAGTCAATAACTGCCCAACCTAATCTTCTAAGTAGATCTAAAGCACTTAACATAAAAGACCACCTAGAATAAACTGATAATCAAATTTACTAAAGAAATGGCTAATATGATACCAACGATACCAAACATAGTTTGTATAATTCTTTGTTTTACTTGTTGTTTTCTATCAACATCTGCAACTGCATACATGACAAAACCAACAACTAGTGAAACACCTGCAAGTGCTATACCAACTCGTAAGCACCAATCAGTAACAGTTTTGATAGCATTTAATATTGAATCGATATTATAATTGCCACCATCTAATTTTGTAATTGCTAATAAATTCATAGAGTTCCCAATTTTAGAAAGGGAATTACCTACAAATTTAAGCAATAGACATTCTCCTTAAATAAATAATAGTTTTCAATATATCATTCCTCCTTTAAAATATGAAAAAGCAAAGAGTTGTGATATAATTACAACAGAGTTATTTAGTCGTGGGGATTATTTAACTCTTTTTTCTTTGCTTTAAATTCATAAACTACATATCCATTTCATTTGAATTTTCTTTTGTTTTATCTAAATTCTTACATGAATCAACAACAACTTTATAATCTTTGATTTTATTACCATCTTTTTCATAAAGTTTTGTTTCAGTTCTACCTTGAACTGCTAACTCGTTTCCTTTAGACATTTTAGAAACATATTCAGCATTATGATCCCAGAAAGCACAATCAATAAAATCAGCATCATAATTACCATCTTTATTTTTGTAACTTCTAGGTACTGCCACAGTAACATTAACAACTTTTTTACCACTTTCTGTTTCTCTTAACTCTGGATCAGTAACTAATCTTCCAATAAAATAAGTATTATTCATCTGCATCACCTCCTTTACATATAACAGTCATCAAGACTATTAAGCATTAATTCATTAACTCTTTTATTTGTTTTTTCAATAGATGCTTTCCCAAAATATTTGGTATATTTATCAATTTGTTCTTGTGTTAGTGATCGATCTTCACCAAGTTCTGGATCATCACCAACAATAAAAAAATTACCAGTAATAATGTCATGTCCAATATCTCTATTGATAGGTAAACCTAAAATTTTAGATTCTTCATTACAAACAATAGCAATATCATCACAATTTGGTAAATATGTATATTCAATACGACCATTAACTAATTTTTGTTTATCTTCTAATGTATTATTAATAGTCTTTTTAACTGGTAATTTATTTGGCTCAACATACAAGACATCAAGTTTTCTTTGCAATTTTTCATCACTCCTTTTTGAAAACAAACTTTCTAATAATTCAAAATTTTTGTCAAAAATAAATTTGTCATTAGTTAAATCATAAATATTAAGATTTTTACTAAAACATAAACTTTTTAACTCAAACAACTCAAAATTATCAAATGTATCTCTAGTAAGTCTTGATGCATTTAAAACTAAGATATTATTATTTTTATTTTCATTAATTAATTTTTTTAGATTAATTTTAAAATCAAGTCTATTACTACCACCAATATCCATATAAACTTTAGAAGTAGGAATGTTTTTACTTTTACATATTCCATTTACTATACTTAATTGCTGAGTAGCAAGTTCTTTATCTTTCCCATAAATATAGATTATTGATTGATCACCAAGTAGATCTTTATAGTTTGAAAATCTCATATAGATTCCAACATTATTTAAACTCACTAAGTAAATCTTCCATTTCTTTTAATTCTTCTTCTGATGGGGAAATTGCTTCACATCTTTTACCATGCCACAACATAACACCATCAGTATCATAATCAATCATGGGAATATCATCAGTTTCTAGTTTATAATTCTTATCTAACAATTTAATTTCTTTAGGGTATATATAGTAGATATTCTGATTATCTTTTAAATAAGAATTTAAGTAACCAACAATATAGATATTATTTGATACTTTTATAATATCTTGATATTTATTTAGCAAATCTTCATTTAATTTAACTTTATAAAAACTAGAAGAATAAGAATTGTTATCTAACTTATCATTTTGGACTATATCAAAAAACATAAATCTTTTACCTTTTATGTCTTGTCGTTCATACGATAAACTAGTTATCTTACCAATTAGTTCAATTTTATTTTTATTAATTTTAACACCTCCTAGTTTAATAACTAGTTATATATTTAAACTAGTTAAAATTTATTATATTATTTCTTTATATTTTGTTTATTATATTTAATAGTAAAAAGCATCCAGATAGGATGGTTATTAGATACTATATAAGTAGTCATTTTAAACTAGGTATATTCTTCTATTGTGTTCTTCTGTATAGGAAATATTAATTAAATTTTCATCTTTCAATTCTTTAATAAGTCTAGTAACAGTTCTAGGGGTTAAACCTAAATTACTAGCCAAAAATTTATTAGATGCATAGCAATAACCATTCTGATGACACAGAAGAAGAATATCACCATAAAGAAGTTTAGCATTACTACAAATATGTTTATTATTTTTTACTAAATTAGGTATTTTACAATAATCATTATTCACTAGTATTGCTCCTTATTAGTTAAATACCCAACATATACAACTTGGGTATCTTTTGTATTTTTCTTACAAGTAATTAATGTTATAGCAGTTTTTTTAGAATCTCTATAAATTTCTATAAGCCCATCTTTAGGGGTATCATAAATATTATCTAAGGTATATTCATACTTATAACCTTGATAATAAATATAAACTTTATCATTAATATTTAATTTATATAGATTTTTAAAGAAAGATATATAACTTGATCCATTATGACCTGCAAGTATCAAATTACCATTAACTATATCTGGCATAGTAGAATGTTCTATAATTTGAATATTATAATTGACATTATTATAATAACTATCTGGACTTACTAAACCTCTTTTTAAGGAAATAGATGGTATTTCCAAAACTGCTATATAATTATAGTCAACCTTATTGGAAGTGGTAGTTTCTTTAGGACTATCTTCTACATGATCATCAATAATTTCTTCTTGAAAAAAATTATCAATTTTCATATTTTCTTTATCATCAAGTCTTTTAGTATTAGCATGATAATATACAAACATGAAAAGACCACACATTACTAAAAACAATCCTAAATACCTTAATATAATTAACTTCTTACTTTCTTTTCTTTTTAAGTAAGCCATAACCAATTAAACCCAGTCCAGATACAATTAAAACTAAACTACCAACAACTTCATAATTTATATTACTTAAACCAGTACTTGGCACTTCTACGATTTCTTCATTAATTAAAGTAGATTCAATAATAGCACCATCTTCTGTTACATCAAAATAAACTTTTTCATCATTTAAGATATAACCATCTACTGCTTTTAATTCTTGATAATAATAAGATCCATATTCTAATTCAACTTCTATGTAGCCATTTTCATCAGATACATATTTACCTAGTAAATTATTTTCAAGATCGAATATACCAATTTCAACTCCAGAAATAGGATTACCTTTTTCATCTACTTTATAAATTTTGATAGTTGAAGTAATTTTTTCATTTGTCATATTTGCTTTAACAATTTCACCATCTTCTTTTATTTCAAAAGTTACAACTTCATCACTTAGTCTATAACCAGTAGATGCTTCTGTTTCAATGATAGTAAATTTACCTACAAATAAATCAGTAATAGTAATCTTTCCTTGTTCATCAGTAGTACCAACAAAGATAACCTCAGAAGTTCCATCTTCTTTTAAATGAGATACTTCTATTTTGGTATCTGGAATTCCAACTCCAGTTGTTAAATCACTTTTAGTAAATTCAAGTGTACCTTTCTTTAAAAGATTTAAAGCACTATAACTACTATAAACAATAGGTGTTTTATTATCTTTTTCAGATAAAGTAAACTCATATTTTTCAGAATTTAAAACATAATTATCTTTTGTTTTTACTTCTACTAAATAGTAATTACCTAAATATAATTTCTTACTTATAGCATATCCATCATTATTAGTAGTAATAGTATCTACAAGTTGATCCTTTCTATAATGTACCAAAGTTTTATCAGATGATAAAATATCTTCATTAGCATAAATCTCATAAGTTACATTATCAAGTGGGATTTCTTCATAAGTGAAAGTGCTATTTTCTATAACTACTGATTCACCAGTTTTATTAATTTCTATTTGACCTTTAATAACTTGATCTTTGAAATAAACAGTAATAAAAGCCCCATAAGAAGTATAATTATAGTAAGTACCATCACCAATAGTAAATTTTAAACCATCAGTATTTATTAAATAATTGTTTGGACTAGAAGTTTCAATAAGTTTATAATTTCCTGCCTCTAGTTTTAAATATGTAATAAATTTACCAGTTTCATCTGTTTTAAATTCACTATATACTTTGCCACCAACATATTGTGAAACATATTGATTTGTATCAGTATTTAATATTTTAAAAGTAGTATCTGCTAAAGCAATAGTTTTACCAGTTTCTAAATCTGTTTTAAAAACTTGAAGATAAGCAGATAACTTATTATTTAAAATATTGTAATATTGTTCTTTAGAACTATTTTCATCAACTGTAATATAAAAATCATAGATTTTTTCAAATCCAGTATTTGTATTTACTTGATGGAATCTCCAAACACCATAAGGTATTTCAAGAGTAGCATACCCATTTTTATCTGTTGTGATTGTATCATACAACTTACCTTGATATTTTTCATCGTTTGGATAATAAATTTCAAAAGTAATACCACTTTCAGCATTTAAAAATTGGGTAGTTTCATCTACATAATCATATTGCTTTAATATGCTTACATAGTTTTTGATAACTTCTTCTGTTACATTCATATTAACACTAGTTTTACCTTTAACATCTACATTATATCTAGTATTATCTAAGTAATAACCTGTGCTTGGACTAATTTCTTGAACATAGTAAGAACCATAAGGAATTACTGCATCAGATTTACCATAGCCACTTTCATTAGTAGTTATTTTTGTAAGAAGTGTACCATCAGTAGAGAACACTCCATAAACTGCATTTTTTAAAAGTGCTTGTCCTTGCTCTGTACCAGTTTCTTTATCTCTTTTAGTAAGTTCAACACTTCCATAATAAGCATTAACATTGATTCTAGCATAAACTGGATCAACATTACCTCCACTTATCATATTTTGAATATCATCACCATAATAAATTAGATATGAATGATCATAAATTTGTTTTTTAGTAAATGTCATAGTAATATTACCAGACTTAATAGGTGTAAGAGTAATAGAATTACCATTTAAAGTATAATCAGCACCACTTACACTAATATCATAATTTGATAGAACATTATTAGTATCTGTTAAAGTTAGTGATTCACCAACTTGTAAGTTATAAGTTCCACCATTAAAACTAGGTTTATCATAATGATGTCTTATTAAATCTTCAATAACAGATCTTTCATAAGATACATCAAAAGTAGATCCCTCATTATATCTAGCAGTAGAAAATCTTACCCAAGCATTATGACCTAAAATTGTTTCCCAGATCATACCTTGAGTTGCTGCACGATACCCAGTAGTTTGATGACCAGTATATTGATACCCATAATATGCTAATAATAAAACTCGTTCTTTAATATCATTTGATAAACCAGTATTTTCCCAACTACCTTGTATCATTGGATTACCCTCTGGAATACCTGGCTCGATACAATAAGCAACATTACCATCTACATAATAGTTTTCTAATTTCCAAGATGCATAATCACCTATATCATTGTTTCGTTCATACCAGTATCCAGAGAAGTCATAATTTAGTGTTGATGCAAAAACATTTTGAGTACCACATACCATAGTGATTAAAGCACCAACAAACATTAATAAAAATTTATTTCTTTTTTTCACTTTCTATCATTTCCTCCTCTCGTGAAATTCTACTTGATAAAACACAAGCAGACCATAAAAAAAGCACTAATACAAAGACTAGTGCAACAATACTTAATATTAAAAATTTCATAAATTCCTCCAAAAAAAAATTAGTTAGTTTCAATACCAACTAAAGTTTTATATCTTTCACAGTTTCCAGAATGGCATTTAACATACATATAAATTCCTAAAACTGTACCTTGACCATCTAATACTTCAAAACAAGTCGTATTAATTACATCTACTGTATCAATTAAACTAACCTCAGCAGTTCTACTATAACAACCATCTAAAGTAGTGTAATTTTTATCAATATGTCCTTTATGGAATGAATAATAAAAATCATTTGGGTTAGGAACACCTACATAAGAATTTGTAGTTTTTGGTTGTTCAACACTTACTTGTGGCTTTTCTTCTTTTACAACTGGATCTTGTTTTGGAGTTTCAACAACAGTTTTATTTTCATTACTTGAATTACTATTACTGTTATTATTACTATTAGTATTAGTGGATGTTGTAGTAGTAGAAGATTTTGTAACAGATGTAGTAGTTTTTTTATCAGATGTGCTACTATCTTTTTCATTTTTATTTTCTACCACTTTTTCATTTTTAGAGTTAGTTTTTTCTTGTGTTTCTGATTTTTTTAGTTCTTCTTGATTAGATTCATTACTTATATCATCTGTTTTTTCTTTATTATCATTTTTATTTTCTTTTTCTTCTTGAATAATAGAAATATCATTTTGTTTTACTTTTTTAGTGTTAAAACTTTTGATTCCAATTATTGAAATTGATAATACAACGAAAAAAGCAAGTAATATAAATATTATTTTTTTCTTCATAATCCACCACCTTGCTTGAATGTTACCTCCTTTAATAGAGTTTGTCAAATCATCAGAACTTTTTATTTACAATCATAAGCACCACCTCCTTTAATGGCATAAAAAAAGATGAAATTAATCATCCATTTCACAATATTGTCTTAAATCAGTCCACATTTTTACAAGACAACTTTTTTTAATTTTCTGTAAGTAAGTTTTAGATATACCAATTAATTCAGCAATATCTTCTTCTGATTTACGAGTAAGAAAAGTATTAATAAGATATACAACTTCACTATCCATTAATTTATAACTAACTTTAATAATTGAATTGTAAATATCAGTTGTTAATAACTGTTTATCAACTTTTCTTTCAATGGCTTTTTCAACTTGACTTACATTACTTCTTTGATGAAAACTCTCATCTCTTTCATAAGTAGGGGTTACCTTAATAGTTTCACCAATAGGAAATTCGTATAAATATCTTGCAGACTTAAATGTATTAAATAATTCTATAAGTTTATCTTTAATATCTGCAGTATCATATCTATCACATATTTTATCATCTATAAGTTCATTATACTTTTCGTTTGTTTCAGATGCACTTTTAATATAATCACTTATATTGATTAACTCATTTAGAGTAACAATTCCATCCATTGGGGTAACCTCCTTTCAAACAAAAAGAGATTTTAAGGGCATAAAATACCACTATAAAATCTCTTGATTTTTATATTGATTTAACAAATTACTATAATCTGGAACAAAATTATTCCATGCATTTTTTATAACCATATAAACCACCCACAAATTTGACTTATATTTTAGTATTAAAAGCAAATAAAGTCAATGCTTTTGGGGAATAAATTGGTAAAAATTGCTAAATCAAAAAATAAAACAAGTTATCTCTTTGCATAAATAACTCATTTTACTACATTATACACCCTTGACAGATTTAAACAATAAACTAAATTGTATTTTTTTCGTATTTGAATAGTAAACTAAATTGACTTCAAACAGTAAACTAAATCGTATTCAAATCGTACGCGAAAAGTACACTAAATCGTATTTGAATAGTAAACTAATTCGTTTTTTCTATTAATCTCTCAATACGAGAAATGCCTTTATTTATAAGTAAATAGTCCAATATTTTATAATACAAAATAGCAACATATTTATTCTTAAAAGTTTTATCTAATAAACTTCCTGCAACATCTCTTGAATCATCAATAGAGATAAACACTTCGTAAATATTTTTTTCTGGAATATATTTTAAAAAGTTATAAATAGTATATGAATCCTTATAGTGAATATTACTTTTTATATCTTTCTTTTCAAATCTTTTATCAATTGGGTTAGAATAATTTTTTAATCTTTTAGCAATATATCTATAAGTATAGTCATTACGAACTTCTATTTTTTCTACCTTATTTTTATGATTATAATGATTATGAATACCTTTAGCACATGAATATAAAATTTCTATTGCTAGGGCTTGATCACGAATATCACCCTTACAATCTTTATTATTTAAGAAGTTAGTTAAAAAAACTTCTCTTGATAATTCATTATATCCTAAAAATTCTTTTTTCTCTTTAGCAGAATACATATCACCAAGATGAATTTCTTTAAATGGCTCTTTATCAATTAATGGGTTATTAAAGAAGTAAATATCAAAGTGTTCTAATCCACCAACAGATTCTTCATCACTAGTACGATCACAAATTTCTTTAGATTGATAACTATGTACTTGTATGTTTAATAGATGTCCTATTTCAATATTGATTCTTTCATGTCTTATACGACCATTAGACTTATAAAAGTCTTTTGTTTCAATCCAAGATCTTCTTGATACCCCATTGTGAAGTAGGTTAAGATTTGCAGTAGTAATAGCAAAGCCATTTTTATTATAGAAAGTGAGTAATCCATGATAATCCTTTTCACCATACTTATTAAAATTAAGATTGGAATTATTATCATAAAACTCTGGAATATCTTGATCTTTAAATAATCTTTTATAATCTTCTATATTTAAAATATTCATTTCATCATTAGGGGTAACTACTTTTGAAAAAACTTCACCATAAGCAATACTTTTATTGCCACCTAAAGAATCGTTTATTTTAATAAAATCACTAAGTAGATCTATAAAATGATAACCACTATGAAACAATTTACCATAGCCATACTTATAAGGATGATTTTCTTTTTCTAAATCGTGTAACATTTCCCAAGCACCATCAGAATGAAAGATGTCTATATTAGTAATTGGCATTTTGTATTGATCTACAACATTAGTTAATATTTCTTTTATTTTCTCATAGCCCTTATGATATTGTCTTTGACACATAACCTTGCAAGTACCTTTTGAATTTTTGGCTAATTCTAATATCTCATAATATTGTTTTCTAACTTTTTCTATTGATTTTAAAGAAGTCATATTTTTAGATACAGTAATAGGTTTATCAGTTAAAACATTAATATTGTTTTTTAAGGCAAATTCTAAATACATGAAATGTCCTTTAGGTTCTGTTGAAATAATAAGATTGGTAATTTCTAAGGTATTGCAGACTGCTAAAAGATTACTAGATACTTTTTCTGAAAGATGATCATCATCTTTGTTTAAATCATCTATGGTAAATATTTTAGTATTTTTAAATCCATTTTCTTTTAAATATTTTTTAATTGATTCTTTTTGAGAATTAAGATCTATAACAAGTGCTAGATTTACTTTATGTTTTTTAAAATAGTTTAAATAAATTCTTTTAGCATGGGGTCCAATACCAACTAAAGCAACATTTTTCATAGAATTTTCCTCCTTTGTGATGGTTATTATATAGGAATAAATCATAACTTAAAAGAGAAAAAATGTAATTTATTAAGCAAAAAAAATAAGTGCTATGCAAATATGCAAAGCACCTTAATTATTTCAAATAATTTTCTTTATAATATTTTAGAATTTCATAATCTCTACGAACAATAAATTTAGTATGATAAACACTTTTATCACTTTCATAAATAGATGGTTTTAATTTATCTTCACAATCTTTTATTAAATTCATAGCAGTATCAATATCTAACCATAATAATTGTGATTCTTCGTTTATTTCTTGTTCTGTGAAATGTGTTTGTCCTAGATCAGTTACATCAGCAACATAGATATAAGAAGTTTGTTTAAAATTATCTTGTGATTTTATTTCTTCAATAGTTCCTAAGCATTCTCTTACTTTAACCTTACAACCAGTTTCTTCAAAAATCTCTCTTTGAAAGGCAACTAGTGGATCTTCTTCATTTTCTATACCTCCACCAACTAACTTAAATTCATTTTTTCGTTGTTTATTTAATATAGCAATTTTATTATCTTTAAAAACTATACCTCTAGATGCATACCTAAGTCTAGGGTTTTCAATAGCAATAGGATCTATTCCAAAATCTTTATCAGTTATAACTTTTATACAAATCATATACTGCCTCCATACATATTATTTTATCATAAATAAAAGATTGACAAAACTATCAATCTTCTAAAACAGTTTCTACAAAATCACGAGCAACATGATTAATTGTTTTCTTAGAATAGATAATACCAATAGGATTAGTAGGCATATCTTCTTTTAATTCTATTTTAACTAAATCATATTCTTTTAATTCATCTTCTATAAAATAACCTATATAATCATTTGCTTTAATATAATCAGCCATCAATTTACTATCTGGCATTAAATGTTTTGGATTAAGTTTAATATTATCTTTTTGTAGTATTTCATCTAACATTTGCCTTCTTCTGGAACTACCAGATATAACTAATGTATAATTAGATAATTCCTTTAAAGAATGAACTTTATCTTTTATTTTTTCATAATAATTTTTAGAACAAGCAAAACAAGTATTATATTGTGAGATGGGTTGTATTTCTAAATCAAATTTTTCACTATAATTTATATGTGGTAAATAATCAATAAGAATATCTATCTTATGATTCATTAAATATTCATTAAGATTAGATGCACTATCAGTATAAATATGTATTTTTACATTAGGGTATTTTTTACTAAACTTTGTTAAATAACTACCAAGTACAAAATCAGCAATATTTCTTGTTGTACCAACAGTTAAAACAACATCTAAATTATTAGATAAATCATTAGCAGTAAAAATATCCATGTTACTAAAAAACTCATCTAATTTTTTATATAAACGATCACCATCAAGTGTTAATTCAAAACCTTTGTTAGTTGTTTTAGTTAATTTCAAATCTAATAATTCTTCTAATTTAGCAACATTTCTACTTAAACTAGAAGAAGATATATTATGTTTTCTACTTGCTTCTGAAAAACTTTTTTCTTTGGCAGAAATATAGAAATCACTATAATACATAAAATTACTTCTTAAATCATATAACTCAAACACAATACCACCCCAGAAATTGCTTTATATAATATACCAAAAAACAAAAAAAGTCAATTACTACAATAAAATTGACTAATCTTTAACATTACTATCTTTATCATAATCATTTTTAATATATATAACTCTTTCAAAATAATTTGAGTTTTCTATATCATAATTAGGAAAATCAGTTTGTCCTTGTTCTAATAAATCATTTAAATGATTTATCAACTCAACAACTTCATTGCTTATATCACTAGGGTACATAGCAAAAAAAGATTGATATAACGAGTTTAAAGTATGATATGTTACTAAAATTGATTCGTTTATTTCATATTCTTTAACTATAACATTTTCACTTTCCATTAATAACCTCTTAATATATGCTCATAAAATAACTAAAACCATTAAATAATCGATTCATAGTTTTATATTTGTTTAATCTGTTAATTACAATGCCAATAAATATTAATTCAAATACAGTAAATACTACTGTTATATTATTTACAAAACCTAAACTATTAATTGTTAAAGCCATATCATAGGGTACTTCCATTGTATCTGCAATAGATATACCTAGAGAATGATTATACATAATCAAATTAGATAAAAGCAATGCACCTATTAATATAATTATAGTTTTTACAATACTTATACATACTATATATAGATAATCAGATAAATCCATCACTAATTTTCACCTCAATTTCATTTAAAGTCTTTTACAACAATATAATCATACATTGTTTTTTGTATAAAGTAAATAATTTCCATTAACATTTGTGCAAAAGACATTTATTTAACACTTGTATAAAATAAATAGTGAATTGGAGGTAAGAAATCTATGAGTATGAACAGTAAGAAAATTCTTTCTATGAACTTGAAATTTTATAGAGAAAAATATAACTTATCTCAAGAAAAGTTTGCTGAAAAGGTAGGTAGTAATTTAGTTTATATCAATCAACTAGAAAACTGTAAAAGAAAACCAACTACTGATATGCTAGATAAAATTGCAGATGGGATGAACAAAAATATTGATTCTAAACTAAAGATGACTAGTTCTGAATTACTAAAATACGATCCTAGTCATAAAACAAATTTTACACGAGTAGATGAAAAGAAGAAGTAACCTAAGTTGATAGGTTATATTTTTTTGTATTATAAAACAGATCAAAAATGATCTGCTTTAAATTATAATTGAATTATTTACAATAAGATTCACGATAAGTTAAGTTATTATCATCAATATATATATTTATTTCCATCTAATGTATTACATTTAATAACAGTAATATCATTATTCCTCCAAATTATTTAATTTCTTCAAAACTTACATCTAATTTGTTATCAATCGTAACTAAATATTTATAAGATTTTAATAAATTATTATCATTATCTTTAAAAGAAATATCAATAGAAGTAGTTCCAGATTTTTTAGGAATTAAATGAAATTTATAATTAAATATTGCAACCTCTATATCTTCATAATCATAATTAATATTTAAAATATCTTTATTACTAATATTTACAAAAGTTTGGGGTAAAGAATAGCCACCATCAGAAGTAGGTACTTTAATATCAAGCATTATATATTTATATTTATTTTCTTTTACAAAATCAACATTATAATACTCTAATCTTTGAAGCATTCTATCTATATTGTAATTATATGTTTCATTCATTAAGAAATCTTTTACTAAATACTTTTTATCTTCTTTAACATCAGCATAAACTTTATCACTTTTCATACAAGTAAAATAATATCTATATAGATCATCTTCATAGAATAAATCTAATGCTTCAGCACAAGTATCACCAGATTCATCAATTATAGTGATTTCAGGATTATGTAGTCTATTAAATTCATCAAAATTATTGTTATATAATTTAGTTCTAAATTTCACAATACCAATAACACCCAAAATAACAATTAATATGCAGATTATAATTGAAAAAAGACTTTTTTTAGGAATTTTATTTTTTTCTAGCAAAAATATATTTTTTATTAACTTATTTACATCCTTTATTTTTAAAAGGAAATACATTAATGTAGCACCAGACACATTTAAAATAAAGTCATCTATATCAAATCTTCCAGATGCAGTTAATAACTGTATTAATTCTATACCAAAAACTATTAATATAATTGTTATAAAAAAGTTTTTGAATTTCTTTTGTTTCTTAAATACTAAAGGAAGAAAGAAAGCCATAGGCATAAAAGCAATAAAATTACCAAATAAATTAAGAAGTATTGTGCGATTGCTATACATACTATTAAACTCTTTTATAAATTCAATAATTGTTTTAAATGGAATAAGATTTATTGAATGTTTGATAAAATAAATAAATTCATCACTAAACCAATTCATAAAAGTAAATCCATTTCTTCCCCACATATAATCAAATAATGTTAAAGTAACAAGCAATATTAAATATAAAAGAAAGAATATCCATAAATTTATTTTCATGGGCTTATTATTTTCTTTAAACTTTGATAATAAAAGTCCTCCAAAATATAGAAAGAAACAACTTCCACATAGCAAAAATAATCTACCAAATTCTGATAAATCAAAGTTAGGTATAAAATCACTTATTAAATAAGCAAGTCCAAATAAACAAGCAACAATATATAATAAAGTTGCAAAATGTTTTTTCTTCATATTACATCTCACTTTCAATTATAAATACTTATTTTTTTATTAATATGTCTGGATAATCTTTAGAAACATTTTCTGCTGAAATATATTCATTTTCTAATGCATATTTAAGAGTCATTACTTTATTATTTAACATAAATTTAATCAATATTTCATTAGGATCTTTACTATTTAAATAATAACTATTTTTACCATCTTTGTATATTAATGTTTGCTCTGTTTGATTAATGTCATCTCTAAAATCTAAAATTCCATAAAATATATAATCCGTTGCATCTTCAATTATTTTTCTTAAATCATTATTGTTTGTTGTTACATAAGGACAACCATTAAGGCTTTTAGGCATTAACCTTGCACCATCACCCCAAATATAAATGGTATCAATAAGTTTATTATTTTTATCATACATATTAAATTCAAATCCATATCCATCAGAAGTACATACTTTGCCATATCTTTTACTACTTGAGATAGCACTTAATACTTCTGCCAATTTTTCTTTATCTGTTATAATTCCAAGTTCTTCTTGACTAGATTTTATAATTATTTTAGTAGTGTCATTGATTTTATTTAATGTTTCTGTAGGAATAGATTTACCATCTTCAGTATTTTTCCTAGTTACACATTTGTTAGTGATTTCTTTAAAATCTATATCATTGTCATTAGTATGAATGTAAATTGTTGGAGTTGTAGGACTTTCATACTTTTGATATGCAGAAGAAAATTTTTCATAAAAATATTTATCAAAATCTTTCATAACTGCAGAATCATAAGTTCCATTTATAGGATAAACCATCACATACATATTATCAGAATGCTCACTAGCATATACACCTTTATAATATTCTATCTTATCATGATCATCCTTTTTAATTTGACTTAAAGGAATTTCTACTAAATCATCTTTTTCAGTTACGAGATATCCTCCTAACTCACTTTCTAAACATTGAACTAAATCCTTATCATAAAATTCTGTTGAATCTTGTTCTTTTTGTGAGACGTGGCAAGTAAATTTTGTTCCTTTTGCTTTTATTTGTGGAACAGAATATTCAGCACAATTATAAGTATCGTATAATATTCCCTTATACACACTTCCATTATCCTTTTTTATTGCAAATAAAGGTCTGTTAATTGTAAAAACACATACTAAATCAATAACTAACAATAAAGCAATTCCACCAATAACCCCAAGTGAAATTTTCAACCATTTTTTCATAAATACCATCCTTTCAACAAATTACTATTTTTTGCAATAGATTCGTTAATACCATTATACCATTAAATCTTATTTTTTTATACAGTTGTTAATGAAAAAAAGAATTATTTTTCAAATTCTAGTTTTTCAAAATCTATTAATGTTTTACCATATTTTATTTTTATTAGCATAATTGCATTATCAATTATTTCTTGTTTTTCTTTTTTACTATAACTAATCCTTTTATGTAATATTTTAAAAACATCTTCCCCAGTTGTACCATTATACTCATGATTTGAAAACTCATAATTTAAAAGTAGTAATTTAGAAAGTAAAATAGTATGGAAAAATTTTATAATTTTTTTCTCTTTTTCCTTATATTCTTTATCAAAAATATTCATGAAATAACCTCCAGTTGCTTGAATGCTACCTCATTTGAAATATATTGTCAAATCATGTTGTTACATAATATTTATAAAATTCTTCTTTTAAATCATAAGGGTTAATTTTATTTAATTCAAAACTACTTTTTATAAAAGGAAAGATTGTATCTATATCAGCATCTTCTTTAACTTTATATGAAAGACATAATGGCTCATAATTTTTACGAGTAACAATATTTAAAACATTATCTTTATTTTCTACTTTTAAAACTTTTACATAAATACCATAGGTAGTTTTAGAAAGTAATACAAAATTTCTCTTATCCTTAAACATTAGTCCTTTATTTGTATTATGAAAAGTAATACTCTCTGATATAGTAGTTATTTTAAATTTTAATGTATTAAACAATTTATCACTTAAACTTTCTTGTGGATTAGTAAAATAATCATATATATCCTTAACAAGTTTACTAGCATAATCACAACTAGTATTATCTTCAACAATTAATGAATAACAAATACTATTGCTTTCATATCCTTTACGATCTACTAGTCTATTTATAGTATCAAATTGTTTAGCAATTCTATGAAAAGATACTAATATATTATTTTGATTTATTTGTATTTCAGCAATTCTGTTACCTAATTTATAAACCACATTTTTTACTAAATAATTCCTTACGATGTTCTTACTTATAGCCATTATAGAAGAATCTAATTTATCAAATAAATCTATTGCTATTTTCTTCTTATTATAAATTATATTTTCATAAGTATTAGTATCAATATTATATAACTTTTTATTAACCTTTTTAGTATTATCTTTTTTATTAGTTGCTATTTTATTAACAGAATTTTCTATATTAATCACCTCATTATTTATATAAGAAACATTATTATAGATAAGATTAAAGGTAGAACAAACTTCAATTTGGGTATTATTATTTGTGTTATTTAAAGCCAATTCTTCAAAAAGGTATGTGTTCTTGTATTGACACCAAGATTGCAAGAATTTTCAACCACTTGTAAAAAGGTTTCTGCTCCGTGCCCCCCTGCTTTCCAACATTTTATACGTGCTCCTTCTACAGTAATGGAACCTCCATCATAATAATTGTCATTAAAAAGATTAATCGTTTGTTCTTGTAAAGAAGCAGCCAAAGTGACAATTTTAAACGTACTACCTGGTTCATAAGTCATCCATATGGGTAGATTTCGATTAATCACCTCAACCGATGCGGTTTGATAATTATTGGGATTAAAATTAGGGCGGGAAGCCATCGCTAAAATTTCCCCTGTTTTTGGATTCATTGCTAAAATTAAGGCTTGTTCTGGGCTATATTTGGAAATGACGTTATCTAATTCATTTTCAACTACTAACTGTAAATCAATATCAATGGTTAAGTCAATATTAATTCCATTTTGAGGTTCTTCATAAATTTCAGTTAAAGAAAGTCGATTTCCTTTTCCATCAGAAAAGTATTTAATGGCCCCATTTGCTCCCGTTAAATATTTATCATAGTTTAACTCAATTCCAGATAGTCCTTGATTATCAATACCTACGTATCCTAAAACATGAGATAAAACATTTCCATAAGGATAATCTCTTTTACTTTCCTTTACTAAATATACCCCATCATAGCCTAAATTATTTATTTTTTCAGCAATTTCATAGGATAATCTTCTACCTTCTGGGTGCACTCTTTCAATCGATGTTTTTTTAGCAACATGGCTATACATCTCTTCATAAGTTACCCCTAAGATTTCTGCAAGTTTTGTTGCTACTTCTTCTTTATTTTTAATTTGATTCGGGATGACTACTAGAGAAGTTGTTGTAATATTTGTTGCTAAAACTTTCCCATTTCGGTCTCTTATTTCTCCTCTATCTGCTGTAATTGGAAGTTCTCTACTCCATAACGATTCTGCTAAATTAGATAATTTATCATATTTAAAAACTTGAATATAAAACACACGAAAAATAATAGCAAATAATGCTACACATACTACTACCAATACGACTCGCATTCGAATATGTATATTATTATAAAACATAATGGTTCTCCTTTATTTAAATATATTAAAAAAGGAGAATTTAATTCTTTCTAATTATTTATATTCATTTATTTTTCTAGATTTTTAAAGAATGAAGTAAAGCATCAATCTCCTCTCTAGAACGATTAATAAATTCTAATTCTTCAGGAGTGAAGTTTTGAATCTTTGTTTCTTCTTTTTTTTCTTCTTCACTATAATAATTCCAATCCAGAATATATTGTCTTAATAATTCATTTCTTTGCCACCATTCTTTTTGCTTTTTTTCTAAAACGCTTTGTTTAAAAGAAAGAGCAAGAAAATAACTTTCCTCTACATCCATTTCATCAAAATGATACTCTTTTATCTTTTGTATCTTTTTCTCATAATCTTCTTCTAAACCGACATCTAATTGTTCATATTCTCTTAAACTTTCATACATAAAAAGCAAATCCGAAAAAGGAATATTATATTTTTTAGATACTTGTAATGCTATACTAACAATTCTATCTTGCACTTTACTTTGTTCGTTTCTGCTAGATTTTCTATTATTTCTAGGATTTTGTTCTCTCTTCCCTCTTTTATTTTTTTCATATAACCCATATGCTTTCCAAAACTCTTTTTGTTCTTCGGTTAGTGTATCTATATCGCGGCGCATAGTTTTCATTCTTCTACCTATATTTATTTCTTTTCCATTTTCTATTTTTACTACTGTTT
>CAYSFO010000001.1:26987-69613 GCA_964430695.1 uncultured Muribaculaceae bacterium
TGTTCTTCGGTTAATTTATCTATATTGCGGCGCATAGTTTTCATTCTTCTACCTAAAGTTATTTCTTTTCCATTTTCTATTTTTACTACTGTTTTAGTAGGAATACTAGTTAATGTGGGGTTTTCTCTTTTCCAAATCTTCGCTGCTTCTTGGTATTCTTCTTCCGTTGGATATCCATCATATAATCCATACACTTTCCAAAACTCTTTTTGTTCTTTGGTTAATTTATCTATATCGCGGCGCATAGTATACATTCTTGTTCCTAAAGTTATTTCTTTTCCATTTTCTATTTTTACTACTGTTTTAGTAGGAATACTAGTTAATGTGGGGTTTTCTCTTTTCCAAATCTTCGCTGCTTCTTGATACTCTTCTTCCGTTGGATATCCATCATATAATCCATACTCTTTCCAAAACTCTTTTTGTTCTTCGGTTAATGTATTTATACGATTACGCAAATTACCCATTCTTGTTCCTAAAGTTATTTCTTTTCCATTTTCTATTTTTACAACTGTTTTAGTAGGAATACTAGTTAATGTTGGATTTTCTTTTCTCCAAATCATTGCTGCTTCTCGATATTCTGCTTCCGTTGGATATTCTTCATATAATCCATATGCTTTCCAAAACTCTTTTTGTTCTTCTGTTAAATTGTCCATATGAGTACGCATATTGCCCATTCTTCTACCTAAATTAATTTCTTTTCCATTTTCTATTATTACAGTTGTTTTGATAGGAATACTTTTTGATGTTGGATTTTCCTTTCTCCAAATTATTGCTGCTTCCCGATATTCTTCTTCTGTTATTCTATTTTTCAAATCATGTCAACTCCTTGAATTGCTCCTTATCATACAACAATATATTATTTTTTTCAAATAATTTTGCTAAAATTTATGACTGATTGATTTTAAAAATTATATTTTATAAAGATAATGATAAAAATAATTTTTAATGAAAAAAAAAGAATAGTAATTTTACTCTTCCTTAAACTCACGAAATTCTTCTTCACGCGAACATTTTGCTGAAACATAGCAAGAAGAATAAACAATTAAGAATAAAAACGCAACTATACTAAATACTAAATATTTCATCTATAACCCAACCTTACTTTATTATATTCTATAGAATACACTTAAATTTATACGATAATTATAAGCTATACTTTTTCCTATTTTTGTCGAAAAAAGATTTTAGCCAAAAAGTTTAAATTTTTTCTTTTTCATTACACTATTCGTTATCTCAATATTCTCATTCTTAATGATTTTTAATGGATTATTAACCGTTAATTCTACAAATTTTTCTTTTGAAGTTAATTTTGTTAATTTTTTCTTCATCTTTTCCATATTTTCAAAAAGATGAGAGTCTTTTGTATGTATATCTGTGGCTAAAAAATGATATTGGTTATTTTTTAACATATACAAAAATAATTCTTTTGCATGTTTGCCATATTTTCCTACTATATTTTCAAAATTCCCTTGAAATAAGCAACCCATTTCTATAAATTTTTCAATCATCGTGTGGTCTTCTTGTAAAAATGCATAACGTTCTGGATGAGCAATAATAGGAACATATCCTTTATCCCTAATTTTAAAAAGGATATCAAATAAATCATTCATTGCTCGACTTACAGGTAATTCTATTAAAATATATTTACTATTATTTAAAGAGGCAATTTGTTGTTCGTCTATTAACGAAAGAATATTATGGTCAATAAAAACTTCATTTCCTAAATAGAGTTCCATATCGATATTCTTTTCTTCTAAACATTTTTTTATTTTTTCTAATTTATCCATTTTAGAAGCATTATCATATATAAACTTACTTCCTGTTATGTAATGTGGCGTTGCTATAACTATTTTAAATCCAATAGAACTTAATTTTTCAATTATAGAAATGCTTTCTTCTATATTTTTTGATCCGTCATCAATTTCGTTTATAATATGAGAATGGATATCAATCATTATTTAACCTCTATTCATAATAATTCCCGTAATAACTACTATGTGCATCTGGAGCACGATTTACAATGACACCAGCAACATCTGCCCCTACACTTGACAAACTTTTTTTTGTAAACTCAAGTTCATTCATTTTAGTATGATTAACAGAGGCTACCACGACTGTTTTATCCACATATTTTGTTAAAATTAAGGAATCTGTAAGACCATTTACTGGTGTACCATCTAAAATAATATAATCAAACTTTTCTGATAAAACACGAAGCAAAATTCTAGTTTTAGGTGAGTTTAATAATTCACTTGGATTTGGAGGTACAACTCCTTTTGGTAAAAGATATAAATTGTTAATATAAGTTTTTTGAATATAAACATTAAAATTCACTTCGACATCATCAAGTAAAAGGTTAGATAAACCTCTTTCATTTGTTATATTAAAAATCTTATGTAAACGTCCTTTACGCATATCACAATCCATCAAAAGAACTTTACTTCCATTTTGAGCAAAAGCAGTTGCTAAATTTGTACTAATAAAACTTTTTCCTTCGGCTGGAACAGAAGATGTAACTAAAATCGTATTTACTTGTTTGTCTACACTAGAAAACTCTAAATTGGTCCTGATAATACGAATGGCTTCAGCTACACTAGACTTTGGATTTTTATCTACAATAATTTCATTGTTCATTTCTCGCTATTTCCTTTCTTTTTTCTTATTATAATCAGGAACAGAACCTAAAATTGGCATATCAAATTTTCTTTCCACATCTTGAATACTTTTAATCGTTGTATCAAAGTAATAAAATAAGAATAAAATGACAAATGCAAATAGCATTCCACCCATTAGGAATATTATCATTTGTTTGATTACATTAATATTAGAAGGAATTGCTTCAATTTCTGCAGAATCTAAAATAGAAACATTGGATAGATTATACAAATCTTTAACTTCTTTACTAAATACTTCGGCAACAGCATTCGCCACTAAATAAGCTTCGCTTGCATCACCATTTGTCACAGAAATTTCAATAATTTCTGTATCCTTTACCGCACCGACACTAATCATTTTTGCTAGTGATTTCGTACTATAATCTAAAGTCAATTTTTCAATTACTTGATTTAATACGCGACGACTTTTTACAATTTCCTGATAAGTACTTACTAATTTTGAATTCACAGTCAAATCTGATTGCGTAATTGTTGAGGAATCATTAGATCCACTAAATCCAGTCAAAATAACACTTGTTTTAGATGTATACATAGGTTTTTGCACAAAAATCATATACATGCAACCTAAGACAACAACTAAAGCTACAATAACTAGAAAATACGCAATCCTAGATGCAAAATATGATAATAAATCTCTTATATCAAGTTCTTCCATTATACCTCTTCCTATTCTACTAACAATTATAACATTAAAATTTATTTTTGCATAGAAAAAAATTAGTGCAATTATTTTAAAATTTATTGTGAGCAAAGTACTAATAGAATCATTAAATTTACACTAAAAAAGCAGCCCCTCCGATTAACGGTGGGACCACTTTCATTACCTATAATATAAGTTATTTTATTAAATATGTCAATTTAGTGCAAATTTTCTAAATTAATTTCTAAAGTGATAGATAAATCCATTTTTTCATTGGTTGGAACGTTTGTCGAAACAACATTTCCATATCCATTTAAATGATAATTTAAACCCAGTAGATTACACATTGTCACAATTTCGTTGGTGCTCCAACCTAATACATTGGGCATTTTATAGGTAGAAGCATTACTTACAAGAAATACTTTTGAACCATGTAAAACATTCTCTTTTTTTAAGGGATATTGGTTTGTAACGTATTTTCCATCTCCTAGAACTATAGGGATTACACCTTTGTTTTTTAATTCTTCTTCTGTTGTTGTAATTTGATTAGAAATATAACTACTTAATGAAATAATTTTACTTTCATCCACATCATTTACATTTTCTACAATATTTAAAGATTTGGCTACTTCTTCTACTACACTACTTACCACATTTGCTACATCACTCGTTCCGCCAATTAATTGTTTAATTGAAATATAAATAATATACTGTGGATCTTCATAAGGAAATAGACCAGCAAAACTTTTTATATAATCATAATCTCCTTTTAAATATCCCCCTGTTCTGCTTGCAATTTGGGCAGTTCCCGTTTTTCCAATAATGGTTACATTGGAAGGAGCAAAGGCTTTACTAGAAGAAAGACCATCATAAACCACTTTGTACATTAAATCTTTTATTTTATCTATTGTTTCTTTACATACAACAGTTGCTACTTCTTCCCTGCCAAACTGTTCAATAACTTCGCCTTTTTCGTTCACGATTTTATCAACAATATAGGGTTTAATCATTACACCATCATTGGCAATCGTTGTTAAAGCTTGTAACATTTGAATGGGTGTTACTGTTATTCTTCCTTGTCCAAAAGAAGCAGTAGCAAGTTCACTTTCATACACAAAGTTATTTGTACCTTCTAACTCTCCTGGTAGTTCAATTCCAGTTTTTTTTCCAAATCCCAATGTTTCATAAAAAGATCTTAATTTTGGAGCCCCCAATTGTAATCCTAATTTAGTCGCTGCTACATTACTTGAGTAAGCAAAACCGGTATCAAAATCTATGGTTCCCCAACCTGTATTGTTAAAGTCTTTAATCTTTGTTCCATCGGTTAAAGTAATAGAACCGGATTGATACGTTTTCGTTCCATCATAGATTCCTTCTTCAATCGCTTTCATAAAGGAAAAAATTTTCATAACCGAACCTGGTTCATAAGTATAAGAAACTAAAGGATTTAAATAACTCTCTAAATCAATTCGGGTATTTATATCAAAACTTGGATTATTTGCTTGCCCTAAAATGGCTCCTGTTTTCGCATCCATAATCGTTAAAGTCGCCCATGAAAAGTTATAATTATTTTCTAAATTATTAATAGCGTTTTCTGCTACTAATTGGACATCTTGATCAAGGGTTAAATGTAGACTTGAGCCACTCACACTCTCTTCTCCATAAACAGGTGTATTGGGGATTTGATATCCCTTGGCATCTGTTTGTTTTTTCTCCCAACCATTTGTTCCTTTTAACGTATCATTGAAATAAGATTCTAAACCCATTTCTCCATTAATTTCCCCATTTTCATCCGCAACGGCATAGCCTAAAATGTAAGAAGCATAATTGCCATAAGGGTAATATCTTTTCGTACTTTGGACAAAGTCTAATCCTGGTAAATCTAAGGCTAAAATTTCATTTTTTTTATTTTCTGAAATTCCTCTTTTTAATTCAATTTGATATAAATTTTCTCGATTTAACAGAGAAAGTAAAACTTCTTCCTCTCTTTCTAACACAGGGGCTAAAACTCTGGCTGTTGTTTCTTTATCTATTACATGTTGTGGGTCATCTTCATTCGTCGTTCTGCTACTGGATAAATAAGCAATTACCGTATAAGAATTTGTATCAATTGCTAAAATATTTCCTTTTCGATCATAAATGGTTCCACGACTTGCATAAAGAGTTTTACTCTCTGTATTTCGGTTATCGGCAAATGCGCGTAAATCGATACCATCTACATCACTTGCTACAGCAACAAATACAAGTTTTGCAGAAATTAATACAAACAAAAAAGAGACAGCTAACAAAGTTAATTTTAAATTATAATGTACGCTTTTTTGTCTCTTCATGATTCTAACTCCTTTTAACGACTCCCATTTATGATTTTAACGTTATCATTATTATAAGATAAACCTATTGTTTTTGCAACTTCCTGAATTTTATCAAGTGATGCTAGTTCATTCACTTGCATACTTAATCCCTCATTCAAATTTGATTGTTTCGTAATTTTATTTTTCAATTGTTCTACCTCTATATTTGATTCTGACAATAAGGCTTTCGTAAATACATTAGAAACTGGTACAGCAATTACCAGCAAGAACAATAAAAAATACAATATCTTTTCTCCTCTTACTATTTTAATTTTTCTTCCTTTATTATTTTTTTTCATTTTATACCCTTTCTATTATTCGTAATTTTGCACTTTTACTACGACTATTTTCTTCTAATTCTTTCTTGCTAGCTACAATTGGCTTTTTATTTATTATCTTAATTAAAGGTTTATAGGCCTCTGGTATTTCCGGTAAACCTTTAACAAGTTCATTCACTTCACTATACTTTTTAAAAATTCGTTTCACAATTCGATCTTCTAACGAATGAAATGTAATTACACAAATTCTTCCACCTTTTTTTAGCAAATGAATGGCATCGGGTAAAACACTTTCTAAAACATTTAATTCATTATTTACTTCAATTCGAATGGCTTGAAAAATTTGTCTTTCGGGATGTTTGTCATAAAAATATTTGGCTCCCACAGCAGATTCAATAATGGATACTAATTCCATGGTTGTTTCTATCATTTTCTTCTTTCGATACTTTACTATGGCTTCCACAATGCATTTACTCATTTTCTCTTCCCCATAAGAGTAAAACATTTCTAGTAAATCTTCTTTTTTATATTCGTTTACAACTTGCCATGCACTAAACGCTTGTCTCGTATCCATACGCATATCTAACTTTGCATCATGCATATAAGAAAATCCTCGTCTATCTTCATCTATTTGTGGGCTAGAGACACCAAGATCAAACAAGATTCCATCCACTTCATGGATATTTTCTTCTTCCATATACTTTTTCATATGGACAAAATCACTATGAAAGATTTTAAAGTTTTCTCCTACTTTTTTTAATTCTTGAGAAGAATACTCTATCGCTTCTTCATCACGATCGAAGGCAAATAAATATCCCTTTTTTATTTTTTCTAAAATACATTTACTATGACCAGCAAATCCTAAGGTTGCATCAATATAGATTCCGTTTTCTTTTATCTCTAAACAATCTATAGCTTCTTTTCGTAAAACACTATAATGCTTCATTAGAAATTCACATCCATAAATAAATTTTCGGCAATATCGGATAATTTATCCTTGTTATCAGTCATAAATTCATCCCATGCACCTAAGTCCCATATTTCAATACGATCGTTAGCGCCGATTATTACACATTCACGTGTTAAACCGGCGTAACTAACGAGTGGGGAGGTAAGGCAAGTTCTTCCTTGTCGATCGAACTCGCATTCAGTAGCACCAGAAAAGAAGGATCTAATAAATGTACGGGCATCTTTTTTTGTAAAAGGTAGAGTTTTTAGTTGGTTTTCTAGTTTTTCCCATTCCGCAAGAGAATAAACATATAAACACTTTTCTAGACCACGTGCTACGATAAACTTTTCTCCAAGTGCACTTCTGAACTTAGAAGGTAACACAAGTCTTGATTTATCATCAATGTTATGATGATATTCACCCATGAACAATTTAAATCCCCCACTTTCTACCACAATGTACCACTGTCTACCACTATATTACACGATTGAATGAAAAAAGTAAATAGTTTTAGCAAAAAAATTAAAAAAACTTTACAAAAAAAAATAGCAAAATGCTATTTTAAAATTTCTTTCCTACATATACTCTCTTTCGAGTAGCTTCTGGTAAGGTAAGTTCTTCATCTCCAGTAAAGGCGACAACATCCATATGTTGATAACAAAGATAGTTTAATGGTTGCAATATTCTAGGAGCGCAATGTTGTATCTTAATAATTCCTCCACTTATCAAAAGATTCGTTCCTGTTGGCAATGTTAAAAGTCCTCTAGATACTTTGGGAAATATTTCTCTTGTGGGAGAAATGATACCTCGATTTCCTAAAACAACGTCATCAAGTATAGCTGGCATACAGCCTTCATGATAATGCCCACTCATAATTAAATCATACTCTTGAAACATAGAAACAATCCGTTCATCTTTATAAAACTCTGGGGAATGCATTAAAGCAATTTTTAGACGATTCTTGGGCAAATCCATATATAACCTTTTTAAATTTGTTAAATCCTGATGAAGATTTTCTAAATTTTCTCTATCTTCATTTGAACGCCAATAGGCATACTTTTGAAAATGACCCATAAATAAAATGTCTTTCGCATAATATAGTTTATCATTTAATAGAAAAACATTATTCATACGAGCAACCTCTTGCCAAAAATCATCATTATAGCAATCTTTATGTTCCCTGTTGTCAATAAAATCATGACTTCCTAAAACAATAAGCGTTGGGGCAATGCTTGTACATGCTTTAATAAAGTCAAGTAATCGCTTTGCTTGTATTTCATCTTCTAAATCTTCGGGAGAATCAAATAAATCCCCCAATAAACAAATATGATCTGGTTGTTGTGCATCCAATTGATGCTTTAAATGTTCTGGCACTTTTTCTGGTACAGTGCGACTTATATGTAAATCTCCCAAAGCGGAAATTTTAATATCCTCTTTTACATTTTTGTTATAAAATGTAGTATTCGTAATTTTTAAATAATTACTTGGCACAATTCGCATATGTTGTCCCCCTTACATAATCACTGCTATGCTATTATAGCATTATTCATCGCTTTTAACAACAAAGCCTTATCTCATTTCTTTCTTAACTCTCCTTTTTCAATCAAGAAAGTTGAATCTACAATGTCTTTACAATTATCATTAGCAGAAAAAATTAAAATTGTTTTTTTCCCTTTAAACTCTTTTAATACCTTTTTAACCGCTTCTTCATCTTTATTAGTCAAATAACTAGGAAATTCATATAATACTAAAATTTCGCTATTCATAAGTAAAAGTCTTGCTAAGGATAACAAATACAATTCTTTTTGAGATAAATCTTTGACATTTGTTTTTAAACCTAAAGGATGACTCATAATTAAATCATAAACGGAAGCTAGTTTACAAACTTCTATAATTCTTTCTTTATTGTTACATACTAATTTTAAATTACTAAGAACCGTTCCTTCATAAAAATAAGGTTTTGTTGTTAAGTAATTAATATTCGTTTTATACACTTTCTTTGTAAAATCTTTAATATTAATCTTATCAATATATACTTCTCCTCTATCTGGCATAATGATGCGGCGCAGTAAATAAAATATAGTTCGTTTTCCACTACTTCTTGTTCCTTGAAACAAAACAATTTGGTTGGATGGAATATTAAAGGAAATATTTTTTAATTCTGTAAGTCCTGTATCATCTGCTTTTGGAACATAATTTACTTTTACAAAATCTATTTCTCCATTGATATCGTCTTTATTTAAACTACCAAATTTAAATTGTTCTTTTTCATCAAAATTTAAAATAATATTCACACGGTTTGTAGCTACATATGTATTTTTTAAATCCGTCAAAATATTTAAAAAATCTTTACTATTCGTAACACTATCTGTTAAGTAAGATACAATCACTAAATAAACGGTTAAAGTAACTAAATCATGAGATAACATAAACACTAAAAATAAAGTTCCAATATAAATAACGGTTTTATAAAACATAAAAAAGTAATTGTCTAAATAAGAAGTTTTTACAGTATATTTATGTTTCGCTTTCAAAAATGCTTCATTACTCTTTTGATAATTTTCTTTAATCTTCTGTGTAATATTTAAATCATCTAACATATTTTTAGAATCAATAATTTCGGAAAACACACCAAATTCATCATCTACTGTTTCTTTTACAACTTTGTTGGCTTTACTAATTGTATTATTAATCTTATCCATAACAAAATAATTAACAATAACGACTCCTATCACAATAAATCCAACCGAAATACTAATCCCAAAAACATAAACTACTGTTAAAATAATTTGAAATAAATACTTAAACTTGCTACAAATCGTATCAGAAAACTTAGCCACATCATAAACATCACTATGAAAAATATTAATTAATTTTTCT
The DNA here is from genome assembly GCA_964430695.1 of uncultured Muribaculaceae bacterium. Taxonomy (GTDB): domain Bacteria; phylum Bacillota_I; class Bacilli_A; order RF39; family UBA660; genus MGBC108787. The sequence goes on from CAYSFO010000001.1 coordinate 36,761, forward strand.
TTGGAATGATTTACAAAATTCTTTTCTTTTCCTGAAGCAATCTTATCAAATATTTGGGATTGAATATTTTTATAAGTATATCCAACCAAATTAATTGTATTACGATAATTCAAATCGGAAGAAAAAGCACGAAGAAACATAAAAATTAGCACAAGGGATAAGCAAAGAATAGCAAAACCATAATTTTGCTCTGCTAAAGATGTTGTTACTTTTGCCGCATACATTGCTTCTGATAATAAACATAAACTTGGAACCGCAACCGTTACAAATTGATAAATCCACATTCCTTTATGAGGCTTAGCAAGTTTATACCATTCTTTAAACATTTTTATGTTGTCTAACACTAGAACCACCACTCTACTATAATTAATATAAAAGATATTAAAAGAAATAGCAATCCCTAATTTATTCCAAAGAAAAAAGAGCTTTTACGCTCTACTTGAATATTTCCCATCTTTTGTAGAAATAATAATCTTTTCTCCTGTTTCAATAAATAATGGAACTTTTACTGTATACCCAGTTTCTAAAGTCGCATCTTTCATTGCATTATTTGCTGTATTTCCTTTCACAGCTGGTTCTGTTTCTATAACTTCAAATTCGATTTTTTCAGGAAGAGTTATTCCAATAATTTCTCCTTCATAAAAATCAATCATGATTTCTAAATTTTCGATTAAGTATTTCTTATCGTCGCCCAAAACACTTTCTGGAATTTCAATTTGTTCATATGTATTTGTATCCATAAATACATATGAATCTCCACTCGCATATAAATATTGCATCGGGGATTTTGTCACATGTGCTCTATCAACTTTTGTTCCTGAATTAAAAGATACTTCTGTAATAGAACCTGTTTTCAAATTCTTAAGTTTCATTTTCACAAATGCTGCGCCTTTTCCAGGTTTCACATGAGAAAACTCTTGAACAACACAAGGAAATCCTTCCACCATGATTGTCATTCCATTTTTAATATCATTAACGCTTACGTTCATTTCCTAACCTCCTAATTATTTTCCTAATTTTGTTTCTTTAAATGTTGTTGTTTTTTTACATTTAGGACAATATTTTTGTAATTCTAATTTGTCAACAGTATTTTTCTTATTTTTTATACTTGGTCTTCTTTGATATCCACATTCTGTACATTTAAGACCAAAAAATACTCGATTTAGATTTTTTGCCATGTAAGATACCTCTCTTTCTTATAAAACTATATGTATTATATAGTAAAATGTGTTTATTTGCAAATTATTCCTGCTCTTTCTTAAATAAATGGATGTTTCTTTTTAAATCTCTGGTCATTTCATTTCCAAAATAATTAAATTGGCAAGGAAAAAAATGAGGATTCCAAATCTTAAGTAAAAAGTCTAAGTTTTCTTTTAATTGTGGATAAGGCGTTATACTGATTACTTTGATGCCATAAAGTTTATAATAGTCCTCTTTTCTCATAATGATATTATGATTATAATCTATAACAATAACCTCATTCGGTAATTGCATTTCTATCCAGGAATGGTAATATACATCTATTTCGTTTATTGTTGCGCTGCCACTTACTAAACTTACCATTTGTACTGTTGGGTATTGTTTTTCAAAAAATGCGAATGTATAAGGAATAGCATTTTCATGACAGTTATGATAACGATTTTCGGATAATAAAATTTTTTCTTCCTCTTCACTTACAATATCGGAAAGTAAACGAAATACAAATCCTCCAAATTCTTCATCAAAATATATATAGCGTTTCTTTTCTTCATCATAACAAACAAAATCACTTTCTGCTTTTGGATTTAAAGTAAATGCATCTATTCTTTCACGGGTTTTATAATAAAGTTGATTTTGATTATCACAATTTTTAAAAAATAAATCATCACTAAATAAAGTGTAATTTCTCCTATTGATTCCGTCTTCCCCATATTTAGCGGTTAAATAAGGATAATTTCTTCCTAAATCCGTTAATATTTCTTTAGAAAATAATAAAAAGAACATCTGAAGCTCAAAACTATTGAATACTTCTATTAGTCCAAAAAATCGATATAAATCATATTTATCCAATTCATTAAAAATTTTCATTTCAAAAACGTCAAAATAATCCTTTTTCTTCATAACCAAATTTTTACTATAATCTACTATTTTCTCTTCCTCATCTTCTAAAAAAGAAAATAGTAAAATAATACCATTAAAATTTGACTTACCAACTAAAACTTTAGGATTTATTATATCCATAGAACATGCAAGTTTAAGAGTACGAGCATAATCTACCTGTTCCCTCTTTTGTTTATCAAATAAAGTCTTTATATCAAACTCTTGTAATTTTCGATTGGAAAAGAATGAAAAGGGATAATTCTTATTCTTGTATTTAAAACTATATTCGTAATTTGAATGATTCAATTTTGTAATTCTATCCGATTTACCATTTTCTTGCAAAGTAAAATTAACCAAATCTTCTAATGATGCAAAATCTTCACATTTTATTTTTTCTTCTGAAGAAAGTAAAAACCTTATATTCTCGAAATTCTCCATCAACATCCCCTCTTTTTTGTAATTGATATACTACAAAAATTATCATTAAATGTCAACTTTACACTAATAATTTGCAAATACATAATCACTGACGGCTTTACTGATATAACGATTGATATAAGCAAAATAATCACTATTTCCATTATAATGGCTTACATTTGGACTAATGGTTACCATACTATATTTTGGTGCATCACTTGGAGCATACATAGCAAATGTATTTGTGATGGTTAAAACGTCTCCTTTGCCATCCTTATTGCTATCATAATAAGCTTCACTTGTCCCTGTTTTCCCTACGGGACTAAACTTTGTATCTGCATACCCATACCCTGTCCCTAAATTAACTACTTGATACAATCCTGTTTTAATTCGGTCAAAGTATTCTTGTTCTAATGAATAGGTACTTAAAATTTCCTTTGTATTTTCTAAAATGACATTCCCCTCTTTATCTTCTATATGGTCCATTAAAGATAATTTATAACGAACTCCATTATTAGCAATTGTATTTATATACTGTAAAAGTTCTATCGGGGTATAGGTATCATATTGGCCAATAGCAAAGTTTAATAACAAATCTGGAGCAATTGTACTTCCTTTAATTCCTGTAACTTCATTTGGTAAATCAATTCCTGTTTCTACTCCTAAGCCAAATTGAGCAAAGGTATTACGATAAATTTCAAATTCTCTTTCTGATACATTCATTTTCATATTATAGGAATACGAATACCCTGCCAATTTTATTGCTAATAAAAATTGATAATAATTAGAACTTGTTTTTAAAGCGGTAATGTCATCAATATAGCCAAGACTTTTATAGGAACATTTTGCAGGAACTAGATATAATTTTACACATGAATCTTTGATTTTCTTTCCCACATTTACTAAACCATTTTGATAGGCCATGGCCATACTGGCACCTTTTACAACACTTCCTACAGTGAATGATGCATTTACTACATCACTTTCGGCATTTACGAACACATCTTGCTCTACATATTTAAGGCCCGCTATTGCTTTTATAGCACCCGTGTTAGGATCTCCAATCAGAACATAACTTCCTTGGTAATATTCGGTATTTTTAAGTTTTTTTCCATTTTTTATTTGTTCTTTTAAAATTTCTTCTATTCCTAGTTGCATTTGAATATCAATAGAAAGAACCAAGTCATTTCCCCGTTTTCCTTCCGTTACTTGAACAAGAGTTCCATCTTCATTTACTCGATAAATATCTTTTTCTCCACGAAGATAAGAATCATACTCTTTTTCTAAATAACTAATTCCCACAATATCATCTAGGGCATATCCTTGATTTAAATAAAAATTTTCTAATTCTTCCGGAATCCTCCCTACACTTCCAAAAATACTTTTTAATGTATTTCCATAGGGATAGTCTCTTTTAAAATACATCTCATTGGTTACACCTGGGATCTTTTCTTCTAAAACACGGGCATATTCTTGTTCTGTTACATCCAATTTAATCATTTTTGCATCATAAGAAAGACCTTTATTCATTAAGCTATACACATAAGCGGCTTTTTTATCCATATCATTAAAATCGGATAACATTTCATCCGTAATTCGATCTAATTTTAATAAATACAAATCATTGCTTGTCAATTTTCTACGATTATATAATTCATATTCTTCTTCGGTAATTAACTTTTTGGCTTCTTTGCTATTTTGCACTAGCCAAAACTTTTTTAATTCTCCCACACTTGCCGAAGTTTTAAATTCTAAAATATTGGCTAACGCATAAGCAATTTCTACTTCTTCTTTGTCATGTATCGTATTAATTTTACGATATACAATTGCTTTTACTCCTACATTATCTACTAAAACATTTCCATTGATATCTAAAATTCTTCCTCTAGGGGTTGATAAAGAACTTACATAGACATTTACTTTCTCTTGATATAAATCTTGATAATACTCTTTTTCATGAAAAATAAGTCGATATAGAGTAAAAACAGAAAATAAAAAGAAACTAAAGGCAAATAAAGTATATAATTTTTTCATAAAAAACACCTACTATTAGTATTCAAAAAAAATTTTTTTTCATACAATGTACTAGGTGGTAATTATGTATAATATTATAGAAAGATATATGAATAAGCTAACGAAAACGGATGTAGATAATTTTGCTCGTAAAAATAATGTATTTTTAAATGAGGAAGAGTTAGATTTTACTTATACTTTTGTAAAAAAAAACTGGTTTTCTGTTATTTCGAATCCCAGTTCTCTAAATCTTGATCGCTATAAAGATAAATTCTCTGAAGAAAACTTAATTAAAATGAAGAAATTATTCAAAGAATATTCTATTCGCTATAAAAATTATTTATAAAAAGCAATAATATCTTGAATCAAATTTGGATTTAGCTTACCTTGTTTAATACTTTCAATTTCAAATTTATATGGTGGGTATAAACGTTCTACATAAGGTGTTTCTAATATTTTAGGAACATCTTTTAATTTTTCATTGCATACTACTTTGTATAAGGTATCAAAACCAATGGTTCCAAACCCTATATTTTCATGACGGTCTTTGTGTGTACCTTTCTCGTTTTTACTATCATTTAAGTGAACACAATGTACTTTATCTAAACCTATAAGGGTATCCACTGTTTCTAAAAGTTCATCAAAGGCAAAAATAGTGTACCCTGCGTCATTTAAATGACAGGTGTCTAAACAAATACCAATATTTTTAGATTTTACTTTAGAAAGAATAGTTTGTATTTCTTCTAAAGTACAACCACATTCTGTTCCTTTTCCTGCCATTGTTTCAAGTAAAATCATTGGATCATCGTCTTTAATAATGAAATTTAAGGCATCACTTATATTTTTAAGAGCAACACTTTTTTCTAATCCTACCGCACTTCCAGGATGTACAACAATATATTTTACACCTAACATTTTACATCTTTGTAATTCTTGTTTTAAAAATTGAATACTAAATTGCCATTTTTCTTCACTTGTATTATTTGCTAAATTAATGATATAAGGAGCATGACAAATGACATTTTTTTTTTCTATCCCTTTTTCTTCCATTAATGCATGCGCTTCTTTTGTTAAATTTGTATCTAAATCTTTACGGATTGTATTTTGAGGTGCACCCGTATAAAACATAAAAGCATTGGCATCATAGCTTAGTGCTTGTTTGACGCTTCCTAAAAGTTGCTCTTGCGTAAAATTTACATGACATCCTAAAATCACTTCTATCACCGAAAATATTATCTCAAAACAAAAAGATAAAAGCAAGTTTATCCTTTTTTAGATGTTGTCATTTTAAATTCTTTATTTTGAAAATAATTTATTCGCTTTATTTTCACAATTTTCAGATGCATGATTTGTTTGTGAAACGTTCGTCGCATTTTTTCCTGTTGTACCAGATTCTCCAGCGACTACAAAACTATTATTATCAATCCAAAAGGAATAGTTAATTACCTTCCCCGCTTCATCTGGTGACACTAAAACACTTCCTCTATAACCATTTTCATGACCCTTTTCAAAAAAACCTTCCTGGTATAAATACTCTAATGAAAAACATGCACTTCCTGTTGTCAAGTCTCCATTTAAAATTACCATTTGATATGCATTTTTTGCAGAATCAATCATTTCGTTTCCTTCTATCGCTAACGCATTTTTTCTAGCATTTGTTACCATTGGCACAACGTTAGAAGATGCAAGTAAAATCAAAATTGCCAATACAACAATAACCGCCAGCATTTCAATTAATGTAAAACCTTTCCTATTCTTTCTATTCATTCCTACACCATCCTCATTCTACTTTATATTCGTATTATACAATACGAATAATTGAGAAGTCAACGAGTTTCATTTTACATTGTCAGAACAAAAGATAAAATAAGTTGCACAAATTTTATCCCTCTTGGTTGTTGCCTCCCAAGCTTCCTGCTTCCTAGACAAAGTATCATCTTTGTCTTCCATTTTAGTAACTCACAGATTTTATGGAAACTGGCATCTATTATGGATTTAGCTAAATTGTGATTTTTACTCATATTTTTTACTTGTAGTTTTTCACTGACAATGATGTCATTTTCTTCTACTAGTTTATTTACTATGGTAATGATATTGTGTTTACGAGCATTTCTTATCTTTTCATGTAATCTGGCTAATCTTTCTTTTGTTTTCCCATAATTCTTACTTCCTTTTATTTGTCTTGCTAGTTTTCTTTGTAATCGTTTTAGCCTTTTTTCTTTTTTGTTTATTTCTTTTGGATTTTTATATTTCTCTCCACTAGATGTAACTACTAAATCTTTTATTCCTAAATCGATTCCTACTATACTTGTCGGATTTACATCAGAAACTTTTATTTCTGGTTCTTCTACTATAACACTTACATAATATTTGCCTGTTGTTTCTTTACTTACGGTTGCATTGATTATTTTTCCGTTTATATATTCTAAATTTCTATATCCTCTTATTTTTACAAATCCTAATTTAGGAAGTTTTATCGTTTTCTCTTTTAAGTTGATTTGTATATTACTATACTCTTTTTCCTTATAACTACTTCTTTTAGCAAGGGGTAAATTTCACTTTTGGAACTTTCCTAGAAGGCAAAAAAATAAGAATTTTATCTTACATTTTTATGTTCTTTCTATTTTTAAAGGTATAACTTTCCTATTATACAAAGAAAAAAACTATGAAAAACGTTTTTTATTTCATAGTTTCTAAAATTCCACTGATTAAATCAATACTATCAATGGCATCACTGATTCGATCTGTCATTTTCAAATGGTATTTTTCTCTCATTGCATTTACAAAATTTTGATAATTATCACTATTTCGATTCAGCTCTTTAAACCAATACGAATTTTGTTTCAAAAAAGCATCCATCTTTTTATCTTCATTTAATTTCTGTTGTATAATTGCATCCATTTTTAATCCTCAAATATTTTATTAATTGGTCTTGGAGATACTACTTCACTAGCTGCTGTTGCAGCACTTCCTTTTCCTGTTAATTCTTGTACTATTCCCAATGCTTTTTGCGCTGTGTTAATATGCTCTTGTATGGAATTTAAATCAATATTTTTTATTTTATCTGTAATACTTTTAAAATTATAATCATTCCCCATTGTATTATTTTTTACAAAATACTCTTGCCAAGCAGACTCTTCTTCTCCATAAATATCATAGATTTCATAAAATTTTTGCCAATCGGATTCACCATTTTTTACATATTTTACAAGTTCTGGATGTTGGGATGCAAATCTTTTAAAATCATCTTTCTTTGACATCAAAAAATCACCTACTACATTTTATGCAAATAGGTGATTTCTAATACGAATTTTATTTTTAAATCTTAAAATCATCTAGAAAGTCAGACATGGTAAATTCTTTTACTTTTCTATTTTCTTCTTTTTCTTCCACCTTTTTTTCTCTTGTTTTACTTTCCTTTTTTAAAAAACTTTCAAAATTGCACTTCTTAGCAATCTTATCCATTTTATGTTTCGTGATTGCTGATCCTGTACTTGTTAAATCCATAATTGGAATATCACTATTCTTAATTTCTTTAATTTCACTATCGGATTTTACTAAAATAATATCTTTGGCATCCGCAAGTAATGCCTGGATTACTTGATAATTTACAGATTTTACTTTTTTCATAAGAGTATTTCCACGTTTTGCACGCCCTGTAAATTCTAAATCAGCAAGTTTTATTCTTTTTGACGTTTTATTATTTGTAAAAATATTAACATAATCAAATTCTTCTTGGTAAGATAAACCTGAAACCACTTGGTCCTCTTTCAAATTTATTCCTTTTACTCCTGCTGATTTCACACCCGTTAGTGGAATTTCTTCATTTTTAAATTGAACATAGTAACCATTTTTACTAACAAGTAAAACATTTTCATGAGCATCAATTACACTAACAACGAAGTCTTTATCCTTTAACTTAATTGCTGTCATGCTTTTAGAATAACGAGTAACTTCGTAATCCGCTAGTAAACTTTTCTTTACCATTCCATTTTGGGTGACGGTTAGAATCTCTTTGTTTTTATCATCCATCACAAGAGAAGCCACTACTTGCTCATCTGCAGACATGAGTACAATATTATTTACGTGTTTACCTAGTTCTTTCCACTTCGCTTCTGGTATTTTATGTACAGGAATATATAAATAATTTCCTAAATTTGTAAATACTAGAATTGTATCTTGGGTAGTTACTTCATACAAACCTGTTACATAATCTCCTGGTTTTAAAGTTGTTTCATCCTCTCCTCTGGAAGCGTAGGATTTTGATGATACTCGTTTTATATATCCTTCGTTCGTTACAACAACGACTACATTTTCTTTTGGAATCATTTCTGCCATATCCAATTTAATTTCTGTAACTTCGTCTTTTATTTTGGTACGTCTAGCATTTCCATATTCTTTCTTCACAATTTTAAGTTCTGTTTTCATAACATGTTTTAAAGCTTCTTCATTACTTAAAATTTGTTCCCAAATATGGATGTTTTTAGCTAACTTTTCCATTTCTTCTTGTAGGGCAACGACATCTGTATTTGTCAACCTATATAATTGTAATTCAACGATTGCTTTTGCTTGTTCAAAGGTAAAATCATATTCTTTAGATAAGTTTTCAATGGCATCACTTTTATTTTTACTACCACGAATAATACGAATGACTTCATCTAAAATACTAATTGCTTTTATTAAACCCTCTAAAATATGGTACTCTCGCTTTGCATGTTCCAGATCAAACTTTGTTCTTCTTGTAACCACTTCTTTTTGATGAGTAATAAACGCATCTAATATATCTAAAATTCCAACAAGTTTTGGTCGACGATTGACAATCGCTACCATATTAAAATTATAATTAATTTGTAATTCCGTATTTTTTAACAAATAATTTAAAATCAGCTCCGCATTAGCACCAGATTTTAAATCAATAACCAAACGAGCCATATGTTCATGGTCAGATTCATCAATTACATCATTAATGCCTTCAATTTTTTTATCCAATTTAATTTCTGTTATCTTTTTAACAAGTTGCTCTTTAATCACTTCATAAGGAATGGAATGCACAATAATTTGTTGTTTACTTCCATTTTTCACAATTTCGCAATCTGCTTTTAAAACGACTTTGCCTTTTCCTTTGGTATAAGCATCAATCAAGCCATTTTTACCTTCAATGACACCACCTGTTGGAAAATCAGGTCCTGGTAAAATTTCCATAATTGTTTCCAAACGACAATTAGGAGAATCAATACGTTTTATGGTTGCATCAATCACTTCTCCTAGATTATGCGTAGGAATATTGGTTGCATACCCTGCACTAATACCGGTTGAACCATTAACAAGTAAATTTGGAAACGCTGCAGGAAGTACCGTTGGTTCAAGTTCTGTATCATCAAAGTTATAAGACATTTCAACCGTATTTTTATGAATAGAGGCAAGCATTGTTTCGGCAATCTTGGATAGCCTTGCTTCTGTATAACGCATTGCCGCTGGTCCATCACCATCAATGGAACCATTATTTCCATGAATATCAATAAAAGTTTCTCGCATTTTCCAAGGTTGACTCATACGAATTAAAGCATCATAGATAGAAGAGTCTCCATGAGGATGGAAATTACCCATAATATCTCCAACAGCCTTAGCACTCTTTCGATAGGCTTTATCATGAGTAAAATGAGAAATATACATGGCATATAAAATTCTTCTTTGTACTGGTTTTAAACCATCTCTTACATCTGGTAAAGCACGTTCTTGTATGATTTCTTTTGAATATCTTCCAAAACCCGTTTCCATAATTTCTTCTAAACTGTAATCGTATATTTTTTCAATGATTTCTTTTGTTTCTTTTTTCTTTGGCATTTCTTACACCTTCTTTAATTCATTTTTTTATTTCGTTCATCTATTAAGTTTTTTCTAACTTTGCTATTTATACTCCATTTCCATTTTTATCCCCTAATAATTTTATCTTTTCGGCATTGTTAAGTATGTCTAATTGATACTTAGCAATTCCAACTAATATTTCAAATCTTTCTTCTTTGATTTTTCCTTCTTTAATTAATTCAGCATTATGAGATTCAAGATTGGACAACACGGTTAATTCGTTTATTGAGGCATAATCTCTAATATTAGAGTTTTTGGCTAAATTAGGATTTAGTTCTCTCCATTTCTTAGCCGTTATATGAAATAAGGCTACATTTAAAATATCTGCTTCTTCTACATATTTTAGCCATTCTCTATCTTGGAAGTAATCATTATCGGGTAATATATAATTTTTTATAGCGTCCGTATGAATAAGATAATTATTTTTTGTTAATATTCTTTTTATATCCCATTCTCTATTTTGATTTTCTTGCGTTTTTAATCTTTCAAATTCTTTTATTAAATACAGCTTGAAAACAGGACTAATAGCAGAAGCAAATTCAAATGCTATATCTTTATGAGCATATGTACCGCCATATTTACCACGTTTTGAATACATACCAATAGCATTTGTTTTGTTGCACCATTCAGTGACACTAAGAGTAAAAGAATGAAGCCCTGACTCTTTCTTAAACCCGTCGAATTCGACGGAATTAAAACTTGGATTATAAATTGATTCCCAAGTACCTAAAAATTCCAAGGTGATTCTATTTCTTAACCAATTTCTGATAATATCATCCGAAGTAGATTTTCCCTCTTTAATTTTTGTGAAATCGGATATACAAATATAATCTTTATCGTCTATATTCATTACATTTATGCTTACATTTTGTACTTCAATCATTTTATTAGACATGTATTCACCTCACTTTTTTATATAATTAACTGATTTATTTTCTATTTCTTTTTCTTCCTCTATATATTTATAGTTCAGTGCATTTTCAGTAGTAACGACTGACTTTCCTAAATTTTTTTCTATATCTTCTTTGGCCACTTTTGCCGCATGGCCACCTAATTTGGCAATCTTTTTATTTTGAGCTAAACCGAAAGGCTTATGCTCTTTAGCAAGTTCTCTTGTCGCAATTTCTCCTAAATCGGTTAAGGCAACTTCTATATCGGTCATGTTATCTCTTAAAGATTCTTTTCGTAGTCCTTTAAACTCTTTATATTCATTTGCTTTCATACCTGACCATGATTTATAAATCTCATTCGTAAGTATACCATATTCATAATTTTTTGTTATACCTGATTCTTTCCAAACATCCGTTAATTTAAATCTATCCACTATTCCTGCCAGTCTTGCTTTAATCCATTTATCATCGTAGCCTCTTTTTCGATAATATTCTACTGCTCTAGTAATCGCAATTTCTGGATCAAACACTTCATTAATTCGTTCATTGCCTAAACTTGCTAACCACAATTTAAATGGTTCTGCTTTAGGGCTAGGAACAGATTCAATCAGTCTAAAAATATTTTGTGTATCAAGTACATCTTGTTTATAATATTTGCCATCGCTTGATTTTAATTTCAGTTGACTACAACTTGTAGTCAACTCAGAGCCTTCTTTTTTTAATCTCAATTTTAATACAGACCAATACTTTCTTGCATCATTACTTTCTGTTAATGCATTAATCACATCCACCACACTAAAATAATATTCTTCTTTTTCACTATCCCAAATACTTCTTATTTCACTACTTTCAAATAAGTTTGTAATGATTTCCAACTTATTTTTCATTTAATATCTTCCCTTTCTTTTATTTGTATTCTACAACCAAAACCTTTTCTTTTTTTAATTTAAAATTTTCACTTCTCCAGTTAAAATATTGTATTTGTACGTAACTCCTTCTTTTTCTTCCGGTATCTCTTTTAAATTAGGTATTTCAAAAAATGCAACTAATTCTTGTCCAACATTTTTTTCTTCTAATTGAAAGAAGTTTCCACAATAAAAGCATAGATGATTGCTATGTGATTTAATAGCAAATATTCCGTTATCATTATGAAGTCCACCACAAATTGTACAACGAACTTTTTCAATAGGCACATTGTTTTTTAAAGAAGTAAATAACCCATAAAAATCATCTTTAATAATTCTTGCATCTTCAATAAATAACGCTGATATTTCTTCTCCATTTACCAATATTTTACTTGTTTCACTAGTATATGGGCACGTAAAGATAAATTCTAATGTTTTTATTTCTTCTTTTTTCCATTCTTTTTCTTTCTCGAATGCATCTTTCTCTTTATATAAGCATTCTTTTAGTTCTTCTCCATGAATAGAAGCAAGAGTCTTATGCGTTGTACACCAATAATCTTTTTCTCCTAGCTCATTTTCTGCTACATATTTAATTTTACATTCCATATTTTATTCCTCCTATTTTCTAAAGTCATCTTCTAAAGTAAAATCAACATTTTCGTTAATCCATTCTTTTCGTGGTTCTACTTGGTCTCCCATAAGTAAATGAATTCGTTTTTCTGCCAGTGCAGCATCAGTTAAATTCACACGGAAAAGCCTTCGATTTGCTGGGTCCATTGTTGTTTCATAGAGTTCATCTGCATTCATTTCTCCAAGTCCTTTAAATCGTTGGACTTTATAATTTCCTTTAAGTGTTTTCTTTCTTTCTTCTAATTCTTCATCGTCAGCAATATACTCTTTTCCTTTATTTCCCATTTCAATGGAATACAAAGGTGGAGTTGCAATATAAAGCATACCTGCTTCAATTAAAGGACGCATAAAACGATAAAAGAAAGTGATTAAAAGAATTTGAATATGTGAACCATCCACATCGGCATCAGTCATGATTATCACTTTTCCATAATTCGATTCTTCTGGATCAAAATAGTCTCCTATTCCTGCTCCAATCGCATACTCAATTTGTTTTAGCTCTGCATTTGCTTCAATATCATGGGCACTTGCCTTCTCACAATTTAATACTTTTCCTCGTAAAGGAAGTATTGCTTGTGTTTCACGATTACGGAAAGATTTTGCAGATCCTCCTGCACTATCTCCTTCGACTAAAAAGAACTCATTTTTCTTATAATCTCTACCAGTCGCTTTGGCTAGTTTTTCCGAAAGTACTCGTTCTTTTGAATTTTTACCCGTTCCTTTGCGTGCCGCTTCTCGAGCTTTTCTAGCTGCCTCTCGCGCTACTTTACTTTTTAGAGCTTTATCCAAAATCGTTAAAGCAACTTCCTTATTCTCTTCTAAAAAGAATTTTAAATTTTCATATATAATACTTTCTGTTACGCTTTTTGCTTCCGGTGTTCCTAACTTTCCTTTTGTTTGCCCTTCAAATTGTAAGAGTTTTTCTGGTATTTTCAAACTAATAACCGCACTTAAACCCTCTCTTACATCACTACCATCTAAATTGCCATCTTTCCCTTTAATCAAATTATTCGCTTTGGCATAATCATTAAATGCTTTGGTAAGTCCTGTTTTAAAACCAACTTCATGCGAACCACCGTCGCCTGTTTTTACATTATTTACAAAACTCAAAATATTTTCATTATAAGATTCACTATATTGCATAGCTATATCTACTTCAATGTCATTTTTTACACTGCTAAATTGAATCACTTTATGTAATGTTTTCTTGCCTTCATTAATATATTCTACAAAACTTTTTAAACCGTTTTCATAATGAAATTCCGCTTTTTTACCATCTTGTACATCTTCAATGACAACCGTTAAATTTGGAAGCAAAAAGGCACTTTCTTGCATTCTTTCTACAATGGTTGTATAAGAAAAGCTAGCATTTTTAAACATTTCATAATCTGGTAAAAAAGTAACAATTGTTCCTGTTTTTTTCGATTCTCCAATTGTTTTTAATGGGCTTTCAATCAATCCTCCATCACAAAATCTGATATTACTAATTTTTCCATCTGTATAAATAGTAACATCCATTCTTTTGGATAAAGCATTTACAACACTTGCTCCTACACCGTGTAATCCTCCACTTACTTTATAACCTTCTGTTTCAAATTTACCACCTGCATGCAACACTGTATAAATTACTTCTGGAGTTGACTTTCCCGATTCATGCATTCCAATAGGCACTCCACGCCCATTATCACTAATCGTAATACTTTCATCTGTATTTAAAGTTATCTTAATGGTATCTCCATAGCCATTGATGATTTCATCAATCGCATTATCCACAATTTCCCATACTAAATGATGAAGTCCTCGCTTGTCTGTAGAGCCAATGTACATACCTGGTCTTTTACGAACGGCTTCTAAACCTTCCAATATTTTAATGGACGATGCATCATACTTTGCCATGTTATCACCTAATTATGAGTATAGCATAAAAAAAAACAACAAGCAAAAACTTGTTGTCAAATAAATGTAATTTATAAAGTGGACTTGTAATTCCCCTTTCCATTGAGAATGGAGGATATTTTACACCATTTACTCAACAAAAAATCAACCATAAAAAACTTTATAGTGTTTTTTCTATAAAGTTTTTCTTCCCTTTTTTTATTCTTTTATATCATAATTAACGATTTAATTCGGAATCTACAATAACCGCATCATCAGCAGTTACCCAACCTTCACTAGCTATGTAATTTCCATTTTGGTCGTAAGAATAATTATTGTCTATTCTATAACCTTCTAATTCATAACCAGCAAGTGAATAATCTAAAATTTCATCTTCATTATGAGCTATGACAACAGCACCATCTTTTGATAAAACTACCCCTTCTACGGTTCTACCAATTTGTGTGTTTGATCCATAATATGAATTTTTTGCATTCGTTTCATTTGCCATATCATTAGAAGTTGTATAAATTTTAGCATTTTCTTCTAAATCTACTGCAGAACCTATTTTAATATAATCTGAATTTACAATCGAATTCATATAACTTAATAGCTCTACATTGGCATTTTTTATGTCTGTTTCATCATTTTTCGACATAGTTTCTTCTAAATTAGCCATGTAGTTTTCTAATTGTTCTTTCTTATCTGCATGTTCACTACTTATACGGGCATCTAATTTTTTAGCCATACTTATAGTTTTTTCTGCTGAAACTACTTCTCCTTCTTCATCTACTATCTCTTCTTTTTCTACATCATTTGAAGTTATCACTTGCCCTGTTTCTTCTGTTTTTTCTGTTTTTTCTGTTTTTGTACTAGTTTTTTCTTCAGTCGTTTTTTCAGGTTCTTGCTTATTATTTTCTTCCAATTGATTATCCATAGTATTTTCTATAGTAGTTTTTTCAGTTGTTTTTGAATTGATATTATTAAAGGCAACAGCTCCAGTAGTTATAGTTATAGCGGCCGCAATACTAGCTAAAATACCTCTAACCGTATTACGTTTTTTCTTCGCTTTTTTTAACTTATTTAATTCTTCTTCTACAGCTTTTATAGAGTCTGCATACATTTTTGCTTTTATTTGAGCTTTTCTTATATCTTTAACTATATTTAGTTGCTCATTTGTTAATTTTACATCAGCTAATGCTTTTTCTTGTAATTCTTCTACATTCATATTTTTACGTTTTAAATATTCAACATAACTTGTATTTGTAACTAATCCAAGTTCATCATACTCTATTGCTGATTTTATGTAATTTTCTACTAAAACTGCTGTTTGTACTGCAAATTGCGCATCTAAATCATTTTGGTATTTTTCTAATTTTTTAGCATATTTGTTATTCTTTTTATTCCATGCTTTTAATTCAGTACCTTTAATTTTATCAGTATCTATTTGACCATATTTATCACATGTTTTATAAAAATCATAACGAAGACTTTGTAGTGTATTACTTTCATATCCTTTATATATTTTGCTTTCTTTAAATTTTTTTGCTATTTTAGAGGCTTTTTTCTCTTTCTTTTCTTCCTTCTCTTCTTTATTCTTTTTAGAGAACAGACCTTTCACTTTACTAACAAAACCTTCTTTTTTCTTTTCTTCTTTTTTCTCTTTATCTTTTTTAGAAAATTTATTTTTAATCTTACTAAATACATTTTTATTCTTTACGGCTTCTATTTCTTCAGCAGGTATTACAATTCCTGCCTTTTTAGCATATTCCAGTACAGATTTTGTATTTACACTTTTTATAACATCGTTATATGAACTTTCTACTCCCATATTCAAACCTAATATGTTTTCTTGTTCAATTAACTCTTTAACGGTAAGTGGTTTTCCATCTTCATTTTGCATGATTTTAGGTTCACAAATTTCTGCCATTTCTTTAAGCACAGCAACTAAACTTTCTAATTTTTTTAGAACTTTATTTGCATATTTTGGAGCATAGTTAATATCACTTTTAATCATATTCGTAAGTTCTTCTACACTCGTCCAAGGTATTGTCTGTAGCCTAAATTTTATACCTAGTAAATCATTCATTACAGAATCTTTTTTCTCTGCATCTTCTAAGTGACAGCTTTCTATATTGTAACCTAAATGTTCTAACGCATCGAAAATATGCTGTTCAGCCACTATTTCGGCTCCATCTTCATCTACACCAATCATTACATTATCAAAAAATGTATTTATTTCTTTTTTAGATAAACCTAAATCAATTAAAACTAGTCTTATTACTGACATTGGATAGAATTTTACAGAATCTAAACTTTCACTAGGATCTTTTCCTAACGTGTTCATATATTCCCTATAATTACTATAAAGCACTTCTCCAATAGTTGTTTCATCAAATGTTTTTTGATACTTTAAGATTTCTCTTATAATTTCATTATATTTATCTCCGTCGATATCTGTTTTCCCAATGCAATCAACCAAATTTTCTTTACCTACAATATAATCTGTATAGTGGTGTGTTGCATTATCAACAATTAAGATAGGCGTCGTTTCAGCTAAAAACTCACCAATTTGTTCTTCTGTATAATCATAATTCTTAAATATTTCATAAAGTTTTGTATATTCTAAGAATAATTTACCATTTGCTTCTTTTTCGGTAACTGTTTCTAAATCTCTTCGATCTATTATTTTCATAATATAACCCCCTCGATTAGTTCTAGATTATACTACTTCTTTTTCGTTTTGTCAAATATTTTTTGTATTTGATTAAATAAAAGTATTTTTCCAAGTAAAAATGCGTAAATTAAACGATGAAAATTTACAAATAAAATTAAACTTTTTTCATTATGGGTGCTTACTTTTTTAATTCAACCACTTTTATTCGCATCATATCATATTTATTGACCTTCGTATCTATTTTTAATTGAATTATCATTCTTGGATGATTGGCAATTTCTATTCTTTCCTTATCATCATTATAAATTTCACTTACTTGATAAGTAAATGTTTCTGTATGAGGTCCAAAAAATTCTACAATATCTCCAACTCTAAAATAATTTCTTTGTTCAATCGTGGCTATCCCTTTTTCTTCGTCATAACTAAGAACGATTCCCAAAAAATCCTGATTCGAAATCTCTTCACGCCCTAAAAAATATTGTTCTTCTTTTCCTGGCAACTTATTTACAAATTGGGGAGTCGACTCTCGATTCGCACAACGATTTAAAATTTCTAAATAATAGTTTGCTTCATATTCTTCTAAATTGTTCTGTGCTATTTTATCGAGTATATGACGGTACGCCCATATAACTGTAGCAATATAATAAATGCCTCGCATTCTTCCTTCTATTTTAAAAGAATTTACACCAATATTTATCATATCACGAATATATTCTATTAAATTCAAGTCTTTTGGTGTCATACTAAAGACTTGTTCTTCCTCGTCTATGGCAAAGGTCCAACGGCATATTTGCGCACAACCACCTCGATTAGAATCCCTACCCGTACAATAATTAGATAAAACGCAACGTCCAGAAAAACTTGTACACATTGCTCCATGAATAAAACATTCAAGTTCCAAACCTGTTTTCTCTTTAATCTCTTTGATATCTTTTAGACTTGCTTCACGAGCTAATACAAGACGTGTAGCACCAAGATTTTTATAAAATAAAGCACTACTAGCATTTAAAATACTTGCTTGGGTAGAAACATGAACTTCAAAAGATACCCCAAGTTCTTTTACTCTTTTCATAACCAAAATATCACTAGCAATCACTGCATCGATTCCTATTTTATCTAGCTCTTTTAAATAATCATCAATGCCATCCACTTCTTGTTCATGAAAAATAATATTCACAGTAACATAAATTTTTTTATTTAATTGATGGGCATATTGGGTAGCTTCCAAAAGTTCTTCTATCGTAAAATTATTGGCATTCGCACGTAAACCATACTTTTTTCCCGCACAATAAACAGCATCTGCACCATATAAAAAAGCAATTTTAAGTTTTTCTAGATCTCCTGCTGGAGCAAGTAATTCCACATTTTTCATAAATCCACCTTCTCTTTTAAACGATAATAGGTTTCTTTTTCTAAAAATCCTGTATTACTTATCGTAGATAAATCTTCTCCATTTAAAATTTTTTCAATTTCTTCCTTACCTAAACCAATTGGATTTATATAACGATATAAGATATTGTCATGCTCAATTTCACGATAATCAATAAACTTTTTGGCATAAAGAACCGTTCCATATTCATTTTCAATTGCCTTAAAATCCATATTACTTATTTGTTCATGTAAAATTTCTTCTTGCTTTTTTGGAAGTTTAAATTCTTCTTGAAAATTATGAAGTAACAACCTGCGAGAATACATCGCATCTACTAAACAAAAATAAGGAACTACCAAAGGTTTATGGGCATGCTCTAAAATAGATAGAATTTCATTCTTAGTAATATCTGTACTTACTAAAACACTATCTACTTCTTCTAAATAATAATTAATTGATTCTACATTCGTCGTATTATGATTTTGCATATAAATTAATTTTAAAGAAAGTCCTAATTCACGAACAAGTTGTAAAACACCTAAATCCGTAAAACAGATTCCAATAATATTTTCATTTAAATTTTGTAAATCCATTCTTAATTGTTTCATTGCTTCACAATCAAATACACGATTCAAATAAAGAAAAGAATTAGGTACATTCACTTCATCAAATCGAAACGTTTTCGTATATCCAACACTATATCCTAAAATGGGAAAAAGAAAGTTAATAGATTCATTAACTTTCATTTCTAATATCTCTTCCTTTGTAACTGTAATCAAATAATTATTTTTCTTCATTTTTTCTTCTACTCACGCTGATTCCATCTCCAACATCGATGAATTCAGTTTCAAACTCTTCATTGTTTTTTAAAAAATCAATATAGCTTTCTATTTTATCTACAATTCCACGTAAATTCTTACTATCAATCGTTTCCTTTTTGCCTACATAGCCATGGAATTTTAAATTATCGGTTATAATGACTCCTCCTGGAGCTAAGAAATATTGAAACTTTTCAAAAAATTTCTTGTATTGTCCTTTCGCAGCATCAATAAAAATTAAATCATACGTAACTGTTGCTGGTAAGTTCACATCTAAAGCATCTTGAAAAAAAACGCTAACTTCTTTATCAAAACCACATTTTTTAATGTTATTTAAACATTCCATATAACGAGTTTCATCTCGTTCAATTGTAGTTACTTTTACTTCTTTACTACTAGATGCCATGAGTATTGCTGAATAGCCAATGGCACTTCCAATTTCTAAAATATTTTTTACATTATTTGCTTTAATAAACTTCATAATATATGCAATTGTATCTTTTTCAATAATAGGTACATTTTTTTCTTTGGCATATTGCTCCATTTCTAAAATATACTGTTTCATCTTATCATCCTACTTCTCTCTGTATTGCTATAAATTCTTCATAAGTTTCTGCAAAGAATACTTCATGTGTTCTTATATTTGCATAAAACCATATATATTCGGTATCACTTGGATTTAAAACAGCTTTTATACTCATTAAGGAAGGATTACAAATAGGTCCGACAGGTAATTTACCAGCCATACTGCTATTTGATTCACTTGTATTATAAGGATTTACCGTTTTTAAATCATTCATGGTTAAAGTTTCTCCTAATGCTTTTTGTACAGCATAATAGGTTGTAACATCCATACCTAGTCCTTTTCCCATAGAAAGTCTTTTAAAAATGACTTGAGCAACACTTGCTCGATCATTTTCACTCACCGCTTCTAGTTCTACAATCGATGCCATAGTAAGAAGTTCATGAATAGAATATTCTGCATAGGAATCTAAACTAGAAAGTTTCACTTGGGTATTATCTAACATCTTCATAACTATTTCTTCAATGCTTACATTTTCAAGAAATTCGTATGTATCTGGGAATAAATAACCTTCAAGTGCATAATAAATATTACCATCTAAAACCTCATCTGTCAAAAAATCATATTTTTCCACTAAACTTTTTATAAATTCTTGATTATTTAAAACCGCTTTTACTTCCTTTTCTGTATAAGGAAATGCATTAGAAATCATCTTAATAAAATCATTCATATTCTTACCTTCTACAAAGGTAAATGTTATCGTATCCATTTTTACTTTTCCTTCATGAATTACATCAATAATAGAAGTGGCATCCATATTTCGATTCAATTCATAAGTTCCTGCTTGTAAATTTAAATCCGTATTAAAAAATAGATAGAAAAGTAAAGCATATTTGCTACGAATTAATCCAGCTGATTTTAAATGTTCTGCAATCGTAATCTTACTTTCTCCACTTTGCACCACAAATAGAACGGATTCATCCACTTTGCTGACTTCCGTTAATGCATAACTATAACTACCAAACATTGTAAAAATAACAGCTATAAAAATAACAACAATCATAATCATTTTTTTTCTAGTTTTTTGCATCTATATCACTCCCAGATTTATTTAAAAGTTCTTCAAATTTGCTTAAAAGCGCTTCTACTGTATTCCATTCTTTTTCTGTTTCAATCGGTAAAAGTTCTTTACTCGTTCCTATTTTATCATAAATACTTGCATAGACTCGAACTTTGCCCTTTTCTTTTACATGGTCTGTATAAACAATATAACTTTTCTTTGTTTCTTCTGAATCAAATTTAAAAATAATTTCATAAGTTACTACATGCCCTTTATCATCTTTGGCTGTAAAAACATTATTTTTTGTATCCACTTTATTCCCTACTTTCCTTCAAATAAGTATCTAAAATGATAGAGGCAGCATAGGCATCAATCACTTCTTTCCTTTTCATTCTTTTTGTATCCGTTGCAATTAATAATTTTTCTGCTTCTAAAGTTGATAATCTCTCATCAACAAGTATAATTGGTAAATCAAAAAATTTCTCTAAAACTTTTTTAAACTCATTTGTTCTTTCAACAGCAAAACCAAGTGAATTATTCATATTTTTAGGATATCCTAAAACAAGTTTTCCAATCTCTTTTTCTTTTACAATCACTTCTAACTCTTTTATTATTTCTTCATAAGTGGTAAATTTAATTGTTTTATAAGGAGAAGCAATTGTATTGGTTTTATCACTAAGAGCAAGTCCTAATGTTTTTGTTCCTAAATCTAATCCCAAAATTCTCATTTTAAATACTGTTCTAATAGAAAAGCTACGATTAATTCACGGTCTATTTCTTTAATTTTTTGTCTTGCTTCTTTATAACTACTTATATATCCATCATCTCCACTGGTTAAATAACCAACTAATTGATTTACTGGATCATATCCTTTTTCTAATAATGCTTGATATACTTCTTTAATGGTATATTCGATTTGTGCTTGTTTAAACAAAGTAATATCAAAGAGACATGTTTTATCGTCCATATTGCACCTCTTATACTAGAACTATTTTAACAAAATATTCTTTATATGACAAGAACAGAAAAAACTTGCTTAAACCAAAAAAAGATTTACATCTATATAAAATTATATTATTATTTATTTAAGCGAGACACTTATATAAGTGCTTGCCATTTTTGTGGAAACACCTTCCTTTAAGGATGGTGTTATTTTTATTCCAAAACCCCCTGAAAAGAGCTATAAATTAATCAAAAATGATTAATAGAATAATTATCACTAATAAAGCAGTAATTAATAAATCCTGTTTATTCATATGTGACCACCCTTTCTAATGAGTGGCAAACACCAATACATTGCGCCTCGCAATAGAAAATTATCATATACTAGACATAAATACAAACTACGAATTTTCAAAATCTGTTTTAACAAGTTGCATTTTTTTATATAATTTGATTAGCAAATTTAAAAAAAGGGTCAAAGAAAAATAACAAATTTAAAAAATTAGCATTTTTCTTTTCTATATTTTAAAATTTTGAATATAACTAATTATAGAAAGAGGAACGATATGAAAAAAATATATATAGGTGTTTCCATCATAACAATTGCTATCATCATTTGTGCAAGTTTAATTTCAAAAGATAAAAAAGAAGTAAATAAAAATGTGAAAACTAACCATTTACATGCCACTCTTATTGCTAAATCAGAAGATTCTATCACTGTACAAGATGATGCAAAAGGTATTTACACCTTTGCTATAAAAGATATAAATGCAAGTATTGGAGACTATCTTTTAATTGAATACACAGGTCTTTTAAATAAAGAGAAAAACTTTCAAGAAAACAATGTCATTGAATATACAAAAGCTGTTACAAATACGAATGATTTTGGAATTCCTATAGAATGGTTAGATGAAGGATTCTTAAAAAACTACTATACACTTGCTTATAAAAAATTGCAAAAATTGTCCTTAGATGAAAAAATTGGTCAATTATTTTTAGTAAGATATGATAGTACAAAAGCCACTGAAGATTTAAAAAAATACCATTTTTCTGGATTTGTTTTCTATCAACAAGATTTTCAAAATAAAACGAGTGATGAAGTAAAAACGATGATAAAAACTTTACAAGATACAGCAAATACTGCCCTTCTAACCTCTGTCGATGAAGAAGGCGGAAAAATCATTCGTGTAAGTAGTAATCCAAATCTAGTAAGTAAACCTTTTAAATCATCTAAAGAACTTTATACTTTAGGAGGATTTCCTAAAATTAGAGAAGATACTTTAGAAAAAAGTAAAATATTATATAATCTCGGATTAAACTTAAATTTAGCACCTGTAGTAGATGTATCAACCTCTACATCTGATTATATTTATGAACGATCATTTGGTCATGATACAACACTAACTTCCACATATGCTAAAACAGTCATTGAAGCTAGTAAAGAAACAAAAGTATCCTACACTTTAAAACACTTCCCAGGCTATGGAAACAATACCGATACGCACACAGGAAGTTCAAAAGATACAAGAACATATGAAAGCATTATAGAAAATGACATCCCTCCTTTTGAAGCAGGAATCAATGCTGGTGCTGAAGCCGTCTTATTCAGTCATAATATTGTTACAAGTATCGATGAAAATAACCCTGCCTCTTTATCAGCAAGTATTCATAATATTTTAAGAAATCGTTTAGAATTTAGTGGTATCATTATCACGGATGATATCGATATGGGAGCTACTTCTTCTATCGAAAATAGAGCGGTCATGGCGTTGCTTTCTGGAAATGATTTAATCATCACAACGAATTATGAAGAAAATATAAACTCTATCAAAACGGCTCTAAATAATGGTTCAATTTCTGAAGAATTTATTGATAGAATTGCTCTACGTGTTCTTGCTTGGAAGTATTACAAAGGATTACTTTATGATGAAAAATAGAAAAAACTTCTATTTTTTATTTTATTATTTTTCAAAAAAAAAAAAAAAGAAGAATTAATCTTCTAAAACAGCTTTAATTCTTCTTACACCTGCACTACTTGCCTCTTCTTTTTTAATTCTAAAATGACCTAACTCACTCGTATTTTTTACATGTGGTCCACCACATAATTCTTTTGAAATATCTCCAATACTATACACAGTTACAATATCAGGATATTTTTCAATAAACATACATTCAGCACCAGACTTGATTGCATCTTCTTTAGGCATTTCTTCTACAACGACGTCTAATCCATCCGTAATCCATCTATTAACCAAATCTTCTGCTTGTTTTTTCTCTTCCTCACTTAATTTATGATCACAGCTAAAGTCAAAACGCATACGTTCATCTGTAATATTTGACCCTTTTTGATGAACATCAGGACCAACAACAACTTTTAAAGCTGCATTTAATAAATGGGTTGCTGTATGATATTTTGTTTCGATTTCTCCATTTCCAGCAAGACCACCTTTAAATTTTCCAGCAGATGCGGTTCTAGATAATTCTTGATGTTCTTTGAATTTTTGCTTAAATCCTTCCTCATCCACCTTTAATCCACGTTCATTGGCTAACTCAATAGTAAGTTCAATTGGAAATCCATACGTATCAAATAAATGGAAAGCAGTTGTTCCATCAATATTTTCACATTCTTTCGTTACACGATTAAATTCTTTTAATCCTTTTTCAAGTGTTCTATTAAATTTTACCTTTTCATTAGCAAGTACTTCTAATGAAATCTTGCCATTTGTTTCTAATTCTTGATAATAGTTTTTAAATTTATCAATAATAAGGCTTGCTATTTGTTGTTCCCATGGAGAATTCATATCGATTCCTAAACTCTTTGCATGACGAATGGCTCTTCTAATTAATCTTCTTAAGATATAGCCTTGATCTGTATTACTTGGTTTAATTCCAGCAGAATCGGCACTGATAAATACAGCGGTTCTTAAATGATCTGCAATAATACGCATACTTTTTTCATTTCCTTCATAAGGAAGATTTGCTATAGAAGAAATAAGATCAATAACATCTTTCCAAAGACTAGAAGCATAATTATCATTTACTCCTTCTAATATCGCAGTGGTTCTTTCTACACCCATACCTGTATCGACATTCTTATGAGGAAGCTCTTCTACAGTGCCATCTTCATGTTTTACATACCCCATAAATACATCATTCCAGATTTCAACCCATCTTTCATCTTTAGGATCAAAAACTTCAGGAATAGGATCATTACTTCGCCAGTAAAACATTTCTGTATCTCCCCCGCAAGGTCCAGTTTCTCCAGCTATCCAAAAGTTATCTTCTAGTTTAGCAATTCTTTCTTCTTTGATTCCAAGACTTTTCCAAACGTTATATGCTTCTTCATCAAAAGGAATAAATTCGTTTCCTGAAAATACAGTTACAGCGAGTCTTTCTACGGGAATATGTAATACTGTTGTTAAAAATTCATAACTCCATGTAATCGCATCTTTTTTAAAGTAATCTCCTAAACTCCAATTCCCTAGCATTTCAAAGAAAGTATGATGATATGTATCCCCTACTTCATCAATATCATTGGTACGAATACATTTTTGATAATCACACAATCTTTTCCCATAAGGATGAGGTTGCCCCATTAAATAAGGAATTATTGGCATCATACCTGCTGTATTAAATAACACCGATGGGTCATTTTCTGGTACCACAGGTGCACTTGGTATTTGTTTGTGTCCTTTCTCTACAAAAAAATTAATATATAAATCTTTTAAATTCATTTTATTTCTCTCCTTCTACGATTTGTTTTGCAAGTTCTGTTAAATCGTTATTTTCTTTATTTTCTAATTTATAGTCAAATGCAGAATAATTTTCTAATTCTAATTCTGTCTGATGCGTTTTTTCTTCTTCTGTCATATTTTTCTGACTTTCTTTATTTTTTACTTGAATGGTTATTACATCATATTTGCTATTTTTAATATCTTCAATTTCTTTTTCTAAACGAACGTCGGAAACTACAACTAAATCATAATAATTTTCATACACTCTGAAATCTTCCAGCATTCTTCTGGTAAAGAAATGTTCATCTTTTAAACCGAATCTTATAAAAGCTCCTAAGTCTTGTAAAAACTTTCTAGGTTTCTTTTCTCTAGAACCATCATAGCCGATGATTTCTTTCGCGTATAATTTTATATATTTACTATATTCTGTTTGTAACGCCCGTTTGTTTTTGGTTATGGCATAAGAAACGATTTGTTCTCCCAAATACGTTTTTCCACTTCCAGCTTTGCCAGCTATTAAAATCACTTTCATATAACATCCCTCAATTAAAAAATACCACAAAATCACTTATTAAGGAGCAATTCTGCGGTACCATCCTTTATATTACTTAATTTTTGATAACGGAATTACCCGGTTAATCTAGGATAAGCAGCACTTTTTAAATATTTCTTTATTTGTTTTCCACCTACACAAATTCTCTATAAAATACTCTATTTAAATTTTCTTATCTTCATCAATTAATTTTTAAATATGTTTAATTCTTTTGAAAAAAATTATATTTACTTTCTAGGAACTCCCAAATCACTTTTAGAAGAGCAATACAAGGAGTAGCTAAAACCATACCTATTATACCAAAGAAATGACTGAAAATCAAAAGTCCAATAATAATTGTAACGGGATGTAATTTCATTGTCTTACTCATAACAATTGGCTGAAGAATAAAGTTTTCAACACATTGAACAATGACACAGATGATTAAAGTCATAACTCCAATAAATGTACTTTGACTAAATCCTATAACAACAGCAACAGCACCACCAATATAAGGTCCAATATAAGGAATTAAATCGGTAATTCCACAGAATAATCCAAATAACAATGGAGATTGTAAACCTATAATTGCAAATCCGATAGAATCACAAACAAATACCATCGTAGCAATTAAGAAAGTGCCATTTACAGTCTTTCTTACTTCCCCACCAATATTATTTAAAAGAACTTGGGCTTCAAACTGACGTTTTTTTGGTAACATATTCAAGAAATGTTTACTAATGGCATCAAAATCAAACAACATATAAAGTCCAACAAATAAACCAAAAGCAATCGTTGCTAAACTAGAAAAGAAATTCACTGCCAAATTTAAAAGGGTTGTCGGAAATGTCGTTGTAAAATTCGTAACCCATCCTTCAAGGGTATTCATTACGTTTAAACGTACCGCTTCGATATCAATCCCTTCCACATTGGAAAATTTTAAAAAGAAGTCATTAATACCATTTTTAGCCTCTGCAAAAATGCTTGGCAAGTTGCCAATCAGTTCATTTACTTGTACATAAATCGTTGGTACTAAGAATCTTAAAAATATACCAAAAATTACTAAAAAGGCTATATAAACAAGAATAGAACTTGCAATTCTAGAAATCCCTTTCGCTTCAATTTTTTTAACCAAAGGATTAAATAACCAAGCAATGACAAATCCTATGAAAAGAGGGGCTAAAACTTTTAACAAACTTAAAATAAAACGAAATACACCCCACTCTTTTATAATAATTGTAACAACCAAAACACAACCAATAATCATTACAATATATAATAAATGTAATATTTTACTTGATAAACTTACAACTTCATTTAGATTATCAATATTAATTTCACTTTTATGTTTTTTTTCCATTACACCATTTCACCACTTTCTTGTACTTCTCCATCTAAACTAAAACTCTTAGCGTCATTGACTTTCACTGGAACAATTTTTCCAATCAAATCTTTACTTCCAATAATATTTATTAATTTCATAGTATCAGTATACCCATATAATTTATTTTTATCTTTCTCATTTATTCCTTGAATAAGTACGGGAACAACATTCCCTACTAACTTTTTATTATTTTCTAAAGAATATTGATTTACTAGTTTATTTAGTCTTTGTAGTCTTTCTTCCTTTACTTCTAAAGAAATATTATCTTTAATTTTACTTGCAGGTGTTCCTTCTCGTGGACTATAGATAAATGTAAATGCCGAATCAAATTTACAAGTGTTTACAACGTCCAATGTATCTAAAAAATCTTCTTCACTTTCATTAGGGAACCCTACAATAATATCCGTCGTGATACTTACATTTTTAACTTTTCTCTTTATCAGTTGAAATAAATAGATGTACTCTTCTTTTGTATAACGTCTACCCATCAATTTTAAAATAGTATCACTTCCACTTTGTAATGGCAAATGAACATAAGGCATGATATTCTCATATTTTGCAATGATATCAATCATATCTTCTGTGAAATCCCAAGGATGACTTGTAACAAACCGAACACGATCTATTTTCGTTTTTGCAACACTTTCTAACAAGTCTTTAAAATCATACCCTTCATTCAAATCTTTTCCATAGGCATTTACATTCTGACCAAGTAACGTAACTTCTTTATATCCTTCTTTTTTAAGACTTTCTACTTCACTTACAATATTTTCTAAACGCCTACTACGCTGTTTTCCTCTTGTATAAGGTACAATACAATAAGTACAGAACTTATCACAACCATACATAATATTCACCCAAGCGGTAATTTTAGAATCTCTACTATATAAAATATTTTCGTAAACATCCCCTTCAATACTATATACTTCAATATCTTGCTTCTTTTTATTCTCTAAAATCAACCTAGGAAGTTCATGAATATTATGCGTTCCAAAAACAATATCAACATAAGGATGTTTCTTTTGAATTTCTTGTACGACATTTTCTTCCTGGCTCATGCATCCACCAATAGCGATAATTAAGTCTGGTTTTTCTCTTTTTAAATGTTTACATCGTCCTAAATATCCAAATACTTTATCATGGGCATTTTCTCTTATAGCACAAGTATTTAATACAACAATATCACTTTCTTCTAAAACAGTTGTCTCTATAAATCCAAGCAATTCTAAATATTTTCGTATTTCTTCTGAATCATGCATATTCATTTGACAACCATACGTTTTTAAAAAATATTTTCTGCCTGCAAATGCTTTAGGAATATGATACTCTACTTTTTTTTCAAGTACTGGGTCCTTCGTTCGTTGTCGTGCCTTATTTAAATCTGGTAAATTCATAAAAGTCAGCTTCTTTCATTCGTACTTGTATTATAACAGAAAATCTTGTGTTCCTCTACTATTTTTAAATGTTAAGAAATTCTTTATTTTGTCTTTTTCGTTCTCTTTTATAATCAGACGATTTCCCATTACCATTCTTCGGTTTTCCTGCTAAAGATCTTTTCGCTTTTTCCGTATATGTTGGCAAAACACGTGATACTTTACTCTCAATAGAACGAATAACAGAAATTTGTAGTTCACTTGGATTTGGTGGATCACTTTCCGTACTCGAGTAATCTGGCATATAAAAGCCAACTTGTTCTTCTGGTAACAATTTTCCTTTTGGCGTTGCTAATTGAACAGAAAATATGCGCAAATTTTCTTTATTTTGTTTAGGTATGACAAGAGCCCCTAAAAATAAACCATTATGCACATTTGCAATAAAATATCCATCCTGTCTTACAATTACTTCTAATCCCTCTGATATTCTTGGCAAACTATTTTCATATGCTTTGTAATTATAAAACACAAAATCTGTAAGTACACTTACAAAGGCGTCATAATCCTCTATTACCTTTATCTGTTTTTGTCTACTCTCTAATATTTCTTTTTTCTTTTCTAAATATTCACTTTCATATTGATTTGCATTTTTTAATGTACAATCGAATAAATCTATACCCATTTCAAGTAAAAAAGCCTCTTTATATAAAGATAAAACACTAGAAATAATACTTTTTAGATGATTATTTGCATCATGTCCAACAACAGGATAACACTTTTCACATATTTCTCTTTCTGGTTCTAGACCTTGATAAAATGAGTAATGTAAACAAATCTTTTTTCCTAAAAAATCTTGCCCTATTTTTTCTTCAGAGGGCATAGGAAGAAATGCATAAGTAGCAAGCAAAGAAAACGAATCCGTTGTTCTTTTTCTATTTGCATTCAATATGTTTTCATAAGTTTTTGGTGCAATTACAATATCATAATTATCCATTTTTTCCTCTATTTGTTGTGAGGTTTCTTCACTATCTAATAAAAAGTCAACGTTTACTCCAAATGGTTTAGTTAAAGTATTTATATCAATTAAATTGGTAGCAGAAGAAACATACAATACTTTTAAATCTTCTTTTAATTTCGTTTTGTTTTTGATGTCTAAAACGCATGTTTTTTCATCTTTCATCTTTTCAATAACCATATCTAAAACAGTTGTAAAATCATGTGGTTCTACTTTTTTACCATCTATATAAAAATCATTTTTCCTTTTTGGCTTTTTTGATTTTTCTATATCATCCAAAGACGTTTCAACCTCTACTCGAATGCTTTTTTGTCTATCAAGAGTCCACAATAAACTATAAAATCTATGGTTATTTCCTCCACAACCATATATTCTATTGCATCGTTCAAAAACAATTTGATATTCATTCAATTTTTTAGGACGATTTTTAAAATATTCTCCCGCTTTTATATCAGATTTAAAACGCTCAATATGCATAAATCCAAATTTTTTTAATTGTTCATAATCTTTTTGTTTATTAGAGATTAATAATATATTTGCATATTTTAAAATTATATCTTTTGTTATCATAAATTATCCTTTCTAAAACACTTTTTTATTATATTTATTCTATATTTATCGTACTAATCTTTTTTCTCTTACTAAAGCTTGTTCCTCTTCAATTTCCTTTATAGCAATTACAATACGAGGTATATAAGGTTTATATTTATTCATTGCTTTTTCTTTTCGTTTTTCATCTAAGTCATTTACTCGTAAGGGGCTTTGATTATCTTCCATATCCCAAAATTTTACACGAAGGGCAATCAAATTTCCAGAAGCAATAATTTGATCAATATATTCATCATAATTTTTATATTTTTCCTTATGATTATTTAGTATTTCTAAAGCTTCTAATATGTTGTTAGAAAATCCGAATCTTCTTAAAACTTCTAATGTCAGATATCCATCTTCAATAACATCATGCAATAAACCTACGACTTTTTCTTCTTCCGTATCCAAACAATTACTTACACGAACAAAATGGCCAGCTGCAGCATGCTTTGATCTATCTTCTTGTTCATTATAAATTCTACCGACAATAGATAATGCTTTATTATAATCATCACACCTAAGTAATCTATCTAAATCTTCTACTTTAAAAAAGATAGAAATAAGGCTATCTGCGATAACAGACTCACTTATATTTGTTTCTCTTAAAACTTTTACCGCATTTTTAATATAAGCTCTTAAGGAATCATCCTTTAGATTCTTTAAACTTTCCATTTTTTGATACGAAAAATAATTGTCTTTAATTTCCCAATCTACTGCACTGCTCATCCCAAAACCTCCAAAAACGCTTTATTACTTTTTTATTGTAACACTTTCATTCTATTTTTTCAAAAAAAGGAAGACAACTTTTGTTATCTTCAAGTTAACATATATATGTTTTATCCGATTTCGATGGTATATGGTGTTTCTTTACTCCCATCTCCACCTTGGAATCGCACATCAGATCTTAGATGGAAAACAGGGCGAACGGAATTAAGGTGAGGGGTCCAGGTGTTATAGGATGTACTTCCATTTGCCAATATTTCAAATATACCGAGCAAAGCATCTATGTATGGAGTTACGGTCCATTGTTGCTTCGACGCATCAAGTAACCAATCTCCTACGTAACACGAACTAGTCGTATTGTAAAAACTACCGTAATAACTAACGTCAATACTCAAGCATTTCTCTCTATCCTCAGATATACCTCCAGATGTAGCGAATGCATAGTCGGATAAATACATTAGACCTACACTGCCTAGTGACGAAATAGGGCTTTTAACACGGTTTCCTCCAGTATCACCTCTCTCATAAGAATAACTTCTTGCTGCGGAAGAACCAGAAGCACCACCAAGATACCATTTCGTATCATCTATGTATTTGTGATAACTACTTATGCTATTCCAATATTCTTGATTTAAAACAGTTGTATTTAATGTACTCGTTGTCCAATTATTACTTTCGACTTCTTTACTACCACTCCAGTAATAGGTTCCATAACTTGTAGCTTTAATTAATTTGACTCTATTTTCATAAGGACCATTTTCACTACTTTGCGTTGGTATTACTCCGATGATTCGGTATAGTTGGTCTTCTGTACATGTTCCACTTGCTTCTAGACATACATAGTTATGTACATAATTACTTTCATCTATGTCTCCTCCTATATAGCGATAGTCTATTAGTGCATTAGTTCCAGTTTGGTATGTTGCTCCATGTTCTTGTCTTATGATACTAGAATCTGTTAGTGTTTTAGCAATTAAGTAATCGCTAAATAATGTTGTTGATGGGGTTACATAATATACACTACATTCCATTCCTTCTTCATAATTTGTTACTGTTTCTTCTTTTGTATTTTCATTATAACTTGCTGTTCCTTTATTACATGTCATACTTTTATATAAATATATGCTTTTATCTGGTTTTTCGTCTACTTCTTCTTCATCTATATAGTATTTGAATATAGAACTAAAGTTGATACTACATTTTGTTGGCTTTGTTATCGCTCCACTTATTGTTACTGTCCAATTATTATAATTCCATGTTCCACTCATTTCTTCTGTATCACATGTTACTGTTACTGTATAGTTTCTACCTTTTGGTATTTCTGTTATACCTTCTCCATCTAAGGTCATTGCAAGTTGGATATCCCCACTTACAAAATCAGGAATTCTTCCTTTTAATACATTAAACTCTAGTTTTTCTTCATATAAAGCAAATGTTC
>CAYSFO010000002.1:0-60281 GCA_964430695.1 uncultured Muribaculaceae bacterium
ATCTGTTGGTCTACCTTCTCTTTTAATAAATCCACCAGGAATTTTACCTACAGAATATAACTTTTCTTGGTATAAAACGGTTAAAGGAAAGAAATCTGCCGTAATGGTATTTTTTCCCATGACACATACAGATAAAATAACTGTATCCCCGTATCTTACAAGTACTGAACCATTTGCTTGTTTGGCTAATTCTCCTGTTTCAACAACTAATTCTCTTCCTAAAAAATCTAATTTAAATACTTTTTTCATCACTACCTCCAAAATGCAAAAAAGGCACTTTAAAAAACAAGTGCCTTATTTTCTTATATTTAATTTTTCGATTAAGTTTCTATATGCAACTACATCGTTTTCTTTTAAATAGTCTAATAATTTTCTTCTTTTACCAACCATCATTAAAAGTCCTCTTTTAGAATGAAAATCATGGATATGCACTTTTAAGTGTTCTGTTAAGCTATTAATCTTCTTTGTAAGAATAGCTACTTGTACTTCTGTAGATCCACAATCACGCTCATTTTTACCAAATTCTTTAATGATTTTAGCTTTTTCTTCTTTTGTAATAGACATTTCTTTTCCTCCTTTTTAATAATCGGTTTAAACTGAGTTAGAATTTGAGGAACTTTCTAACCAAGAATAAACTTCCTATTCATTATATTATGAACAATTCTAAAAATCAATGCTTTTTTCGTTACTTTCTTGTTAAATCTTCCTCGTTTTCCAAACGTAATTTATTTAATTCGTCAAAAAATAAATTGTCAATATGCAAACTAGACATAAAATCAGTATCTATAAAGCCCACCATTCTTTTTACAAAGGCCTTTTTTAATTTTAATCCTTCTTCATAAGTAAAACATTCTATAATGAGTGGCAACCAATATGGAATCATACCAATAGCACCATTTTCAATTTCAGTTATATAGCTATCAATACCATATTCTCTTATAAAAGTAACGCGTGTTAAAAATTCATTTAAATTTGTAGGAAGATACTTAGATATTTCTATATCATAAATTTGATTTAAGTCTTCGCTATAATCAATTGCTCTTTCTATATCTAACATAGAAATTATATGGGCATTTAATATTTTATCATGATAAGTTTCCCCATTTAGTGCACATTGTTCATAAGTAAATATATTTCCATTATATATTTTATTATAAATGACTTCAGCTATTCTCCTTGTTTCTATATCTACCATAAAAAATTCCTTTCTAATCTATTATAGGGAAAGTAATTGTATACTACCATAAACAAAAATAAAATACAAACCTTAATTTTGTCATCATATAAAAATAAGTCCAATTCGGACTTGTTTTATTATATTAAGCGAAAATAAGATGTATAAACATTAACTGTTTTTTGATAAATAGCAATAATTTTTTTATCATATTCTAAAAACAAATAGGCATCACTTCTATTTAATTCTAGAGATGCACCATTCTTAACTTTAAAAAATTCTTCTTCCTTTAATTTATAATGAGGATAATTAAATAAATCTTCTACTGTTAATAACTTATTTTCAAAATTAGCAGCATCTTGTAAAGAAATAGAACTATTTATTGTAAATAAACCCTGTCTCGTTCTTTTTAAACTACTCATTGTTCCAAGTATACCCATTTTTTCACATATATCTCGAATTAAACTACGAATATAAGTTCCTTTAGAAACAACAACTCGAAATGTTATTTCATCCCCTTCATTTTTTAAAAGTTCGATTTCATTTATCTCAATTTCTCGTTTAGGAAGATTGACTTCTTCTCCGTTTCTTGCATATTCATATAACTTTTTACCATTTATTTTTACTGCTGCATATTTTGGTACTTCTTGCATACTTTTTCCTAAAAATGAATCTAATGTGTTCATAAGTACTTGAGTATCCACACTTGTATTTTCATTCTTTTCTAGAACAGTTCCTGTATTATCCAACGTATCTGTTTTTATCCCTAATTTTATAGTAGCAATATATTCTTTATCATAACAGGTAATTTTATCCACTAACTTTGTATATTTTCCAATACAAATGACTAAAACACCAGTAGCCATTGGATCAAGGGTACCTGTATGCCCAACTTTTTTCGTATTTAATTGCTTACTTATAATATTTACAACGTCACGACTCGTATACCCACTTTCTTTGTTGATAACTAGAATTCCATTCATATATTGCTCATTTCATTTTAAAGAAGGTAGTTCTTTTAATTCTAATGCTTGTTGCCATAAAGATTCTATTTCTGCTTTAATTTCCTCGCATTGATATTGCATTTTTCTTTTGTCCAAATCGCTCATTTTAGAATTTCTTACTTCTAGTGTATATTTCAAACTTTTTAAGCTTAAAATACGTTTGTCAATAACTACCAACAATCCAGCCATATCTTTATCATACAAATCTTCTTTTCTAAAAAGGATTTCTTCTTCCCCTTCCCAATGAAGATTGTTTTCATTTAAAAAGTGTAGAAGAAATATAATACTAATTAAACTAATATGGCTTCTGGGAGATTGAAGATACTCTAGTATACTTTTGCTCAATAAATCCCCCACAAAATAAACGTTATCAGCCATTAAAGTTGTCTGTGTAGAAAAAGGAATTGTATCTAAAGGATATAAATGTAAGGAATGTATTGGCGTGGTCCTATTTATCTGTTTCATTAAAATTTTCCTCTCCTTCATGAATTTCTTTTAAAATACGTTCTATTTTATCTCCATAAGCAATGGATTCATCATAAATGAATTTTAATTTAGGTGTATTTCGTAAATCCATTTTTTCTGCAACTTGAAGACGAATAAAAGAGGATGCTTCTTCCATTTCGTGCTCTAATTCACTATGCGTTTTTTCACTTAAGCTAGTAAAATATACTTTGGCAGAAGATAAGTCAGGTGCAACATCACAACCCGTGATGGTAATGGTTTTCATAAGTGCATCTCTTGCTTCTTCTTGCAAGATTTCACTAATGACACGAATCATTTCTGATGCAATACGTTTCATTTTAATACTACTCATGAACGTTCCACCTCAACCATTTCGTAAACTTCTATTGTGTCTGCTTCTTTTATATCACTAAAGTTTTCTAACGTGATTCCACATTCAAAACCTTTTTTCACTTCTTTTACCGTATCTTTTTCTCTTTGGACACTTGCTATTTTACCGTCATAAATCACGATGCCATCACGAATTACTCTTGCTAATGCTCCATTTTTAATAATTCCTTCTGTTACATAAGAACCTGCAATATTACCCACTTTAGAGAATTTAAATATTTTACGTATTGTTGCACTACCAAGTTCCTTCTCTTCAAACTCAGGATCTAACATACCTTTCATTGCTAGTTCCATTTCTTCAACAACTTTATAAATAATGGTATATAAACGAATTTCTACATTGTATTCTTTTGCCACTTCTTTGGTAATATTTGATGGACTTACATTAAATCCAATGATAATTGCATTACTAGCATTGGCAAGTACAACATCACTTTCCGTAATAGTTCCAATACCACTACGAATGACTTTTACTTTCACAGATTCAATGTCAATTTTTTCTAATGCGTTACGAACTGCTTCTTCACTACCTCTAACGTCTGCTTTTAACACAACATTAATTTCTTTTTGACCAGCATTGATTTTATTAAATAAATCATCTAAAGTTAAACTTGTACGATTCATTCTTGCATCTCTTGCCGCTGTTGCACGTTTATCAGCAATTGTCTTTGCTTCACTTTCTGTTTCAAATGCCATAAATTTATCTCCAGCACTTGGATTGTCAGAAAGTCCTGTAATTTCAACTGGTGTAGAAGGTCCAGCACTTACAATAGATTCCCCTAAATCATTTTTCATCGTACGAATCTTACCTGAACAAGTTCCAACAACAACTGGATCTCCTAAACGTAAAGTACCATTTTGAATTAACAAGGAAGCAACTCCACCAATATTTTTATCCAATCGGCTCTCAATAACAGAACCAACAGCATAACGATTTGGATTGGCTTTTAAATCACTTACTTCACTAATGGTTTGAATGGTTTCAAGAAGTAAATCAATTCCCTCACCTGTATGGGCTGAAATATCAACAAATGGATATTCTCCACCCCATTCTTCTGGTGTAATTCCTGCTTCACTCATCTCTTGGCGAATTCTCTCTTTATTCGCTTCTGGTTTATCTATTTTATTAACAGCAACTACAATAGGAACATTTGCTGCTTTCGCATGGTCAATTGCTTCTTTTGTTTGAGGCATTACCCCGTCATCTGCAGCAACAATGATAATAACAATATCAGTTACACTTGCCCCACGCGCACGCATTTCCGTAAATGCAGCATGTCCTGGAGTATCAATGAATGTGATTTTACTTCCATTATGTTCTACTTGATAAGCACCAATATGTTGCGTGATACCACCAAATTCGCTTTCGGTTACCTTAGAGTGTCTAATATAATCAAGTAAACTTGTTTTTCCATGGTCAACATGTCCCATAATCGTAACTACTGGAGGACGGGGTTCCAAATCACTCTCATTATCTGTAATTTCATATTCTTCAAAATTGGCAACATCTTGCGTTTCTTCCATTTTTAATGTCTTGTTATAATCCATAGCAATTAAAGAAGCATTTTCAAAATCAATCGCTTGGTTAAGACTTACCATTAATCCTAAACCAATTAACTTTTTAATTACATCATTAGCATTGACATCAAGAGCATCAGAAAGTTCTTTCACACTCATATTTTCTTTGTAAAGAACAATACTTTCATCCACGGTGTTTTTCATTAGTTTTTCTTTATGTTTATACATTTCCTTACGTTTAGACATATATTCTTCTTTACTACTTGCTATCTGACTCTTCTTCTTTAATTTTTGTTTTTTCTCACCATCATTGATTGCAGCTAATTTACTACTTTCCATAATCTCTTCTACAACTTCATCAATGTCATCATTATCCTCTAAAGTAGCTTCTGTATCTGTGCTAATTAAGCTAATAGCATTATCTAAAATAATAACATCATCTTCACTTAATTCATCACTAGCGTTTTTTACTTCTATTCCTAATTCTCTCGCTTTTTTTAATACTTCTGCAACAGATAAATCCATACTTACTGCATATTCACTTACACTCATCATTTGACTTCACCTTCCTTTTCTAATAAATTAATCATTTCATCATACAAACTATCCGGTATACTGATTTCTAAAGTTCTATCTAATATTTTATTTTTTCGAGCTTTGTTTATGACATCTTTCTCTTTTTTTAGATAAGCGCCTTTGCCATTTGCTTTTGAAGTTTCATCGATTTTAACTTCTCCTTCTGGTGTTCTAACAATTCTTAAAAGCTCTCTTTTTTCAAATCTTTCTCGTGTAACTACACACATACGTAAAGGTATTTTCTTTTGTTTCATTTATGATACCTCCTTATAATTTTTTATTTTTCCAAGATTGCTGTAACTTCTATTTCAATTTTTGAACCGCTTCTTACAAATCCTCCCACTTCTACCATAGTAGAAACTGGCATTGCATTTTTAAAATATTCTGCTCTTATAGGAGATACGATTTCAAAATCATGAATATCTTTTAAGTAAATTACTGCTTTTACAACGTTATCTAAAGTAGCTCCAGCTTGTTTTAAAATATCGTTAATTTCTTCAAATACCAATCTTGTTTGTTCTGCTACATCCTCGGTTGCAACTTCGTTGATTTCACCTTTAGGTGCTTGAACTCCTGAAACAAAAATCAAATAAGCATTTCCTATATCAATTTTTTTAGCTGGAGTATATACTCCTTTCATTACATATCCTTCAGGTTTTATATTTTCAATCATATTATTCACCTTTATTGCCTTCTTCGTTAATTTGAGATAATGTTTTTATTTCAATTTTGTATTTCGTTAGACGACTAGCAAGTTTAATATTGCTTCCTTTTTTACCAATTGCTAAACTTAAATTTTCATCATTTACAATAGCAAGTGCCTCTTTTTTCATAGGGTCTGTAATATTAACAATGACGTCTTTCGCAGGAGATAAGGCATTTTTAATAAATTCTGTTGGGTCTTCATTATATAGAACTAAATCAATACGTTCTCCATTTAATTCTTTTAAAATACTAGCAATTCTACTTCCTCTTTCTCCAATACAAGCTCCAATCGGATCTATTTTTTCATTAGTAGAATAAACAGCTACTTTGCTACGAATTCCTGCATCTCTTACACAAGCATACAACTGAATCGTTCCATCGGCAAGTTCTGGGATTTCCGTTTCAAATAATCTACGTACAAATCCATAATGTTTTCGACTTAGTAAAATAAGTGGCCCTTTTGTGGTAGCTTCTACTTTGGTTACATATACTTTTATACTTGAGCCCATTTTCACTTCTTCCTCTGGTATCATTTCGCCTTTTGGAAGGATTCCACGGGTTCTACCTAGATCAACATAGTAGTTTTTGGCATCTTCCATTGCAAGCATTCCTACCATCATTTCGCCTTCTTTATCTTGGAATTCTTCAATAATACTGTTTCTTTCTGCTTCACGAATTTTTTGATTGATGACTTGTTTAGCTGTTGATGTTGCCACTCTACCAAAATCTTTTGGAGTTACTTCTTTTTCAATTGTCTCTCCTACTTTGATGCCTGGAACAATTTCTTCAGCATCTTCAAGTAGAATTTGAGCGTCTTCATTGATTTCAGGTGGAATTCTTGTTACATTTCCATCTTCATCCACTTCTTCACTACCTTCATCATAATCATCCACAACAACTAAATAAGAAAATACTTTAATTTCTCCTGTTTCACGATTGATATCAACTCTTACGTTTGTTTTTGAATCAAAATTCTTTTTATATGCTGTTGCAAGAGCAAGTTCCATAGCTTCTAATACTACTTCACGACTGATGTTTTTCTCTTCTACAATATGGTCAAGTGCCTTTAAAAACTCTTCTGCATTCATTATTCATTCCCTCTTTCTTTACTTAAAACATCTAATATATATTCTTCTTCTATTAAATCCAATTCGTCTAATATCGGATTAATCATATTCGTAGCCATTACAATGGTGTCTAAATCAATTCCGCCCGTTTTATCAAGTACGATACGTAAAAAATTATAATTTCCTTCTTTTTCATACGTAATACTATCTACGATAATCTCTTCTTTTTTTAAAACCTCTTCTATACTCTTTCTTATAGTATCTAAAGTTTTTTCCATACATCACCTCAATCAATAATAAAAGTGGGATTTTCTGCCCACTTAAATCTGTTACACATATTCTAACACATGTTTTTTTAAAATAAAAGCATAATTTTGTTTATTTAGGTTAATTTTAGGAAAAAATAGTACTAGGTGATACTATGGAACTATTCTTTTTATGTTTAAAAATCTTTTTAGCCAGAATTTTAGATGTTTCTATTGGCACGGTTCGAACCATGTTAATGGTAAAAGGAAAAACATTATTTATGGCTATTCTTGCTTTTTTTGAAGTTTTTATTTGGTTTATTATTGCTAGAGAAGCACTTATCACGGATGTAAAAAGTTTTTTTATTCCCATCTCTTATTCTTTTGGATATGCAACAGGTACATTGATAGGTTCTTTTATATCTAATACTTTTATTAAAGGAATTGTTGGTGTACAAGTAGTTATTGAAAAAGGAAATAAAGCACTGCTTACCGCAATTCGTAAACACGGCTATGCTGTTTCTGTTATCGATTTAAAAGATGATTACAACGGAAATAAAAGAAATATGTTATATTTTCAAATCAATAATCGAAATTTAAAAAAGCTAATTGCTTTAATTAAAAAGTACGATGCTAATGCATTTATTGTAGTAAATGATACAAAAGCAGTACAAAATGGGTTTATTAAATAAAAAAAGGAAGCATTATTTCATGTTTCCTTATTAATATTTACTTTTTTGCTAAAAGTAAAGCTTTTCCGGCACATCTATCTACATTTTTTGCTAAATGATGATATTTATTTCCATTAGCTACAAATTGTATTTTAAATTCACCAGTAATAGAATACTTAGCAGTACCTGCAGATTTAAACTCAACATAGTCATTGTTTCTTATTCCATTATATAAGGCATCATTCATTGCTCTTAGTACTTCTGGTTGTATTTCTGCTCGAGTAAACGCAGCGGCTTTACTTGCATCCCAAACTGTAAATTGTCCAGGTGCTGAGACTACAGCAAGAAGAGAGTCTGCATAAGAATAACGTCCATCTTCCATACGATTTAAAATGACAGATGTAACTCCTAAAGCATCTTCATAACTTCCATCTAAAGATTCTTGTTGTACTACATATGCTACTTGTAAAAATTCTTCTTCCGAAACAGTGTAAGTTGTATTTTCCATAGTTAAATGATATCCTGCAACAATTTCATTGACATCATATGGAACGATTTCAACATCACTTAATATTTCTTGTCCCACATTTATAGTTTCTTCCTCTAGTTGAGTTTCTTCTACAGATGCAATAGGTTCTTCTGATACTTCAGCCTCTGCTTGGGTTTCTTCTATAATTTCTTCTTCATCTAGATTTTCATTTACTATTTCTTTAGTTTCGGGTTCTTCTGGTTCTTCTTCATTCGTTTTAGAAGTTTCTTCACTACTAGCTATATCCATACTTGCAAGTTGTACATCTCCATTAGCAATGCCTAATTCTGTTTCTATAGTTACTATTTCGTCAACAGGTTTAGTAAGTTTTGGTTCTTTAGGAGGTTCTTCTATATCTCCCTCCGCATTACTTTTACCCTCTTTTATATCATCTTTTGCACTTGCTAAATCTATTTCTCCTTCCACTAGATCAGGAATCATTTCTTCTACTATAGTAACACCACTTTCTTCTTGTTTTTCCTGTATTTCAGGAACGAAATCTGTACTTATGGCATCTAAGATCGTAGCATTTTCTTCTTTTTGATTTTCCGGAATCATTACATCGGCAAAT
This sequence comes from uncultured Muribaculaceae bacterium, assembly GCA_964430695.1. Lineage (GTDB taxonomy): Bacteria > Bacillota_I > Bacilli_A > RF39 > UBA660 > MGBC108787. Next base: position 8,916 of record CAYSFO010000002.1, read on the forward strand.
AAAATTTCTAAATCATTTATATTATTTATCTCAGTTACAGTACTATTTCTAGAAGAAGTTGTTGTATTTTCCATTTCCACTGTATTTTCTAAAACCGGTTTAGATTCTGCCGTATTTGTAACATTTGATTTGCTTAGAGTTGAAGTAGCTAAAATCGCAACAGCCGCAACAGCAGCCGTTGCCACTGCAATCTTCTTATTTACTTTAAATAGTTCATCATTCTCTTTTGGCGTTACATTATCAAGTTCTAAGTAAGCATCCATTATTTTTTCAAAGATTTTTTTATATTTTCTATCAAATCTATAAATTCCTATTTCGCTAATATATTGAACACCATGTTTAACTGGTTTATCACATATAGCATCTAATGCTTGTATATAACATGCTTTTTTAATAGCAATAATTTTAGAATGTAGTGTTTCTTTTGGTTCTTCTACTTCTATTTGTTCTTCCGTTTGATGAGCAAATGCATTATCAAAATAAGGTTTTCTTTCGATAAATGTTTTTTCGGCATTCATCATTAATTTTGTTGTTTTTAGGGCATTATAATTATCATTATACTGCTTTTTATCCAATGCATTAATAGAAACTATTTTATTTCCATAATAAACGGTTGCTCTTTCTCCAGTAATTGGTTTAGTTATAATATTTTGAAGTATATATTCAAAATATGAAATTCTTTCTTCTAAAGATAATTTATTAATTTGCTTCCAATCAATACCTACATAAACTTGATTTTTTTCTGTTAATTTTCTTTCTGCTTCTTTTGCACTTATATATTCTTCACAGCATTCATTAAAGTCTTCTTCATCAAATGCATTAATCATAACTGTAAATTTACCAACAGGTATAGGTTTAGCATCTATTTTTGGTGCATTTATAAACATTAGAATTAGATTTCCAAAGTAATTAATTCTTTCTTTTAAAGGCATCTTTTCTGCTTTTTCCCAATCAATAGTGAAAGATGGTTGAGGTTTTAGATATTCTTCTTTAGCTGCCTCATATTCACGATAACAAATCGTAAATATTTCTTCATCAATGGCATTAATTTTTTGTGTTAATTTTCCAATGGTTACTTCTATTACTTCACTTGGATGTAGTTCTGCTTCTTTTACTATTTTAGAAAGTAAATCTAAAAAGTAGTCTGCTTTTTCTTCTGATGATAATGTATTAACATGCTCCCAATCAATAGTAACAGATGGTTTTTTGTACTTCTTGATTTGAGCAGCAAATATTTTTTGGGCTTTTTCAAATTTAGATAAACATGTACTAAATCCTTTTTTAGCAATAACACTTATTCTGTCAAATGTTGGTTGTACTTTTGCTCTGATATATTCTATCGAATTTGCAAATGAAATTTTTTTAATTCTAGAAAGGGCATTTGTAAAAGGATTTTCTTTTTGATGTAGGAAGAAATACGATAAATCGCTTTCTGGAGTTATTAATTTTTCTGTTATTCCTACTTTGGTTGTTTCAAGAGTTACGTTTTCTAAAGATTTAGATCTTTTTTTATCTTCTTCTTTTTTCTTGTTTTCTTCTAATAACTCTTTAGCTTTTTTATATTCAGCTAAACTTGTTTTAAATACTTCTGCGTCTCTTTTATTTATTGTACATATTGTAGAACCTATTTGTAACGAAATAGGATTTTTTGGATTTGTTTTAGCATTATTTATAATAGATGTTCCTAGGTCATCAAAATAAGCTATTTTTTCTTCTAAAGATAATCTGCTAACATATTTCCAGTCTATAGAAACAGATGGTTTTTGTAGTTTTTTTACTTTTGCAATAAATATTTTTTGGGCTTTTTCAAATTTAGATAAACATGTACTAAATCCTTTTCTAGCAATAACACTTATTCTATCAAATGTTGGTTGTACTTTTGCTCTAATATATGCGATTGAACTTGCAAATGCAATGGTTTTTATTTTAGAAACAACTTTGGTAAAAGGATTCTCTTTTTGATGTAGGAAGAAATAGGATAAATCATCTTCTGGAACTTCTAATTCTTCTGCTATTTTTACCTTGATGGTTTCAAGAGCAACATTTTCTAAAGATTTAGAGTTTTTTGTTTCTTCTTTTTTTCTTTTCTCTGCTAATAATTCTTTGGCCTTTTTATATTCAGCTAAACTTGTTTTAAATACTTCTGCGTCTCTTTCATTTATTGTACATATTGTAGAACCTATTTGTAGTTTAACAGGTTTTTTTGGATTTTGTTTGGATTCATTAATAATAGATGTTCCTAGGTCATCAAAATATGTCATTCTTTCTTCTAAAGATAAGGCTTTTACATATTCCCAATCAATAGAAACAGATGGTTTCTTTTCTTCGTCTAATTGTTCTTTGGCCTTTTTGAATTCAGTTAAACTTGTTTTAAATACTTCTTTATCTCTTTTATTTACTGTACAAATGGTAGAACCTATTTGTAGCTTAACAGGTTTTTTTGGATTTTGTTTGGCTTCATTAATAATAAGGGTTCCTAGGTCATCAAAATATGTCATTCTTTCTTCTAAAGATAAGGTTTCAATGTATTTCCAATCAATAGAAACTGAAGGTATATTGTGTTCAATGGCATAATTTTCTTCATAAAAAGATAATAATTGTTCTACTTGCTTTAATTCCCCTAATAGAGATGTATATTTTGCATAAAAATCACTAGAAATACTAATACTTTTTTTATCTTCTTTACGATAAGAAGGAACTAAGCGTTTTTTTCCACGTTCTTTTGTTATTTGCTCTAATGATGCTACTAATTCTTCTTTTCGATTATTTAATTTTATAGCTATTTTTTCAATGGTTTCACTTACTGTTAAAATCTCTTTTGTTATGGATGCTAAAGCAACTTGTTCTTCTTCTACTTTCTTTTTGGTAGTTGTAAATTCTTTTAAAACTGATTGACGTTCTTTGGCTATAGTAGATAATTGCTCACTTAAAACAACGGTATTTTCTTCAAGTGACTTTACTTGTAATAATTTAATTTTCTTTTTGGAATTGGAAAGAGCTAGAGAAATTTCCTCTAGTTTTTTATTTAAACTATCTATTTTTTCCTTTTTCTCTATGGCTTGTTTTTCTTTTCCTTTTAAAACATTGATTTTATTCATCCAATCTTCAAAAAATAATTCAAAATCTTTTGACATATAAAATCCCCCTTTTCATGAAACGCAAGTAATTATTTCTTCTTTAAGTTTCTACTAATTACCCCTTTTTACCGTAAAAAACCAAAATCGTTTCATACAACGAGGAATACAATACCATATTTACAACTGCTTGTCAACTGTTTTTTTAGACTGTTTTTTAGACTTTATGTCCAAAGGAAAAGAGCGCTGATAAATAGCACTCATTACTACTTTTTAACCGATTTCAATTAGGTATGGATTTTCTCTGCTTCCATCTCCGTTTAAGTATTTTACACTAGAACTTAGATGAAAAGTAGGATATACATCGATATCGACAACGGTATTATCATGATTAGTATTAGCACTTTCCATAAACAAACGACCATTCCGTTCGATATAGAATGCAGGAGCCAACCCAGGATAACCAGAAGTGATAGTCCATTTCCCTCTCAGAGAACTATACAACCAATCGTTATCTCTACAATCTGGTATAACACTTCCATACCATGAGTCCAAACTTGTTACTAAACATATATTTCTACTTGTTGTACTTCCTCCACTTGTAGCATATCCATAATCACTTGGATATATTAATCCTATTTTGGCTACTGTTGCTATAGTACTTTTTGCATCTCCCCCACCTGTGTTTCCTCTTTCGTTTCCATAACAAATAACTGTCTCAAATTCATTTGATTGGTGATTATAAGCTCCGAGATACCACTTGGTATTATCTATATATTTTTGATAGCTACTAATACTATTCCAGTAAGTTTGGTTTAATGTGACTGTATTTAGTATACTTTTCGTCCAATCATTACTCGAACTACCATTACTTCCACTCCAGTAATCACTTTTATATCTAGTGGCCTTGATCAGTTTTACCCTATATTCATAAGGTCCGTTTTCGCTACTTTGGGTTGGGATTACTCCTATAATTCTGTATAATTGACCTTCTGTACAACTTCCACTTGCTTCTAGGCAGACATAGTTATTTGGGTTTGCCCCTGTATATCTGTAATCGATTGTTGCATTTGCTCCTGTTTGATACGTTTCTTCATGTTCCTGTTTTATAATACTTTCATCTGTTTCAGATAAAGCAATTAGGTAATTACTGAATGTTATTGGTGTTGTTCCAAACTTAATGTCACATTTCATTCCTTCTTCATATTGAGTAATAATTGGCTCCCATTTGCTTTCATCAAATCCTGCACTTCCCTTTGCACATGTTGTTATTCCATTATAATAATATTCTTGACTTGGTTTATTTTCCACTTTATTATTATCTAAGTAATAACTAAAGATATTATTCTTGGTTTGGAATTTAACTTCACAACTTGTATTTTCATTTATTCCTGTTACTACTGGTTTCCAGTTTGTTGCATCCCAATTTCCTGTTCCATTTGTACAACTCATACTTACATAGATATCCTCATTCTCTTTTGTTGGGAATTCTTTTGCTTCTGCTTCATTTATTGTTATATGATAGATACTTTCAAAATCTAAACTACATTTTACTTTTGTACTTGTGATATTTCCTATATTAATAGACCATGTACTATAATTCCATGTTCCTTCTGCTCCTTCACAGGTTGTTTTTACACGGTATTCTCTTCCTTCGGGTACTGATTCAACTGCTTCTCCATCTAATGTCATTGCAAGTTGTACATCTCCACTTACAAAATCAGGTATTCTTCCCTTTAGTACATTAAATTCTAGTTTTTCTTCGTATAATGCAAAGGTTCTATATAAAGTGATTCCTCCTACAATTAGTAATATTCCTATGATAGATGCTATTACTATCCTTTTTTGTTTTTTATTTCTATCAAATTTTTTTAGTTTCATTTTTATTCTCCTTATATTTAAAGGATAACACAACTTGCTCGTATTTGTAAACAGTTTTATTTATTATATATCTTTTAATGTGAAAATTGTATTGGTGAGTAGCCCTATGAATTATCAAAGATTGAGTGAATTAAGAAAATATAATGATTGGTCACAAAGTGTTGTTGCTGATAAAGTAGGTGTCAGTCGTTCTGTTTATGCTGCATATGAGCTTGGAATTCGAATTATTCCTTTAAAGCATTTATATGTTCTTGCCAAAATTTATAATGTCCCTATAGATTATTTGGTTAATCTAACTGATCATGATGAAGAAGTTGATATCTATAATATTAGCGAATTAAATAAAGAAGAAATTGGAAATAAAATTAAAGAAATACGTCAAGAATTTCATTTGACTTTGCGTAATTTAGCGAGTGTCTTAAATACTACTTCTTCTACTATATCTGCTTATGAAACAGGAAAAACCCTTATATTAACTGCTTTTGCCGTTCAAATATGCCAAAAATATCACATTTCTTTAGATTGGTTATGTGGTCGAACAGAACATAAATATCTTAATAAGTAGGTTTTTGAACAAAAAAACAATTAAAAAAGTACAATTAATTTGTACTCTTTTCTTTGTAATAATTATAACGTTTTATCGCATTTTCCTTATTCATTTCTAATAGTTCTTTTGCAAGTTGTTCATCTTTGATTTTCAAAGAATGGTATCTAGTTTCGTTATCTAAGAAATTCTCATATGCATCAAAGTTTGGTTCTTTAGAATCTAAGTATAATTTTTCTTCTGTTGGATTATAACGCATTAATAGTTGATACCCTACTTGTACAGCTAAAATTTGCTCGTTTGTGGTGCAAGATAATCCACCTTTTATACCGTGTTCAACACATGGGCAGTAAGCGATAACGATAGCAGGTCCTTGATGGTTTTCTGCTTCTTTTAAAGTTTTAATCGTCTGCTGCATATCAGCACCTAAACAAATACTTCCCACGTAACAATTTGGATAACACATAGCAATTTTAAATAAGTCTTTTTTACCGTTCTTTTTACCAAAGTCAGCAAATTCCGCGACTGCCCCAATTTTCGAAGATTTAGACATTTGTCCACCCGTATTGGAATATACTTCGGTGTCTAAAACTAAAATTTTAACATTTTCATTACTTGATAAAACATGATCGATTCCACCAAATCCTATATCGTATGCCCAACCATCTCCACCAATCGCCCAAACACTGCGAGCAGGAACATATTCGAGTAAATCTTTTAAATCTTTTGGAATTTCTAATTCTTTTAGCTCTTCTTTCAGTTGATAAGTAATATCAAAATCATTTTGATTATTCAACCAAGTTTCAAATTTTTCTTTTACCCCATTATCAACAGATGCTAAAGAGACTTTCATAATGTTTTCAATTTGTTTTCTCTTTTGTTGGTAAGATAGATGCATTCCTAGAGCAAATTCCGCATTGTCTTCAAATAAAGAATTGGCCCATGGAATACTATAAGGTGTACTCGGAATACTTCCTCCATAAATACTTGAACATCCTGTTGCATTAGCAATGATTAATTTTTTGCCTACCAGTTGCGTAAGGAGACGAATATAAGATGTTTCTCCACAACCAGCACAGGCTCCTGAAAATTCAAAGTAAGGTTTTACAAAGCTTAAATCTTTTACAGTATTTTTGTTAGTACTTTCTGGATTTTCATATTCATTAAAGTAATACTCGCTTTGTTCTTGTAGTTTTTGATTATACTCTCCAAATTCTAAAGCTTTCTTTCCCTTTAAGCCAGGACAAACATTGATACATAGGCCACAACTGGTACAATCCGCTTCACTTATACTTACTAAGAAGTTATATTTATCGTTTCCAAGCATTGGTTTTCCTATGGTTTTATCTTCTGTTTTAAAGGAACGAATTACACTATGTGGACAAACAAAGCTACAACGACCACACTCGATACAATTTTCTGGAATCCATTTTGCTACTTTATCGGCAATTTTGCGTTTTTCTAATTTAGATAGGCCACCTTTAAATGTTCCATTTGCTACTTCCATCAGCTCACTTACAGGTAGTTCATATCCTAAACGGTCGTTTATTTTTTCAAATAAAGTTCTTTCTTTTTCTTTGATATAGCCCTCACTAGTTAATTGTAAGGGATATAAATTATCAAAGGCTTTTTTTATGGCATTTTTATTATTTTCTATGACTTCTTCTCCCTTGTTTTTGAAAGAGGCTTCAATTGTTTCACTTACTAGATCAATAGAATGGTCAATTCCTATTAGTTTTAAAATCACAACTTCCATGATTTTATTAATTTTACCTTTTACTTTGTTTTCTTCCGCAAGTTTACTTGCATTTATTGCTAAAACTTGAATGTTTCTTTCTTTTATAATTTCTTTATCTTTTTTGCTTATTTTTTCCTCTAGCTGTTTTGGATTTATAGTATTAATTAAAAGGATGCCCTCTTTTTTTATATTTTTTAACATTTCAAAACGTTTAAAGTATTCGTCTTTGGTCACAACGACTAAATCAGGACTTGTCACATAAAATGGTGAATGAAATTCTTTGTTTTTAATACGAAGATTAGATACTGTAACTCCACCACTTTTTTTGGAGTCATATTCAAAGTAGCCATCGACAGGAAGTTCTAGTTTTGAAGAGGCAATGCTTAAAATGTCTTTGCTTGCACTTACCATTCCATCACTACCAAAACCATAGATTAGAATTTCTTTGGCATCTAAATCTAGATTATATTCATACTGTTTTAAACTTAAATTAGTTACATCATCTACAATACCAATTGTAAAGTTTTCTTTCACTTCCCCCTCCAACATTTTAAATACACTATAAATATTACTTGGTGTAGTATTTTTACTAGATAGTCCAAAACGTCCTCCAACAATTTCTATATCCGTATCTTTTAGAGCAGATAAAATATCTAAATATAAAGGTTCTCCTGTGCTTCCTGCCTCTTTGGTACGGTCTAATACAGCGATTTTTTTAACTGATGTGGGTAAGACATTTTTTAAGTATTCTTTACTAAATGGGCGATATAAGTGTACTTCTATTACACCTAAATGAGCACCTTTTTTGTTTTCTTCTTCTACCACTAATTTAATGGTATCTACAACACTGCCCATAGCAATAATGATATGTTCGGCATTTGGACTACCATAGTAATTAAATGGTTTGATATTCGTGTGCGTAATCTCATTTACTTTTTCCATATATTCTGCCACAATAGCAGGCATTGCGTTATAAGCACTGTTCCTTGCTTCTACTGATTGAAAGTAAATATCTTCATTAGAAGCTAAACCTTTTTCGATATTATTATCTACATTAAGCATTCGATTTTTAAATTCGTTTATCTTAGCGTAATCAATTAATTTTAAGAAGGCATTTTCATCAATTTCTTCTATAGTATGTAATTCATGGCTTGTTCTAAAACCGTCAAAAAAATGTAAGAAAGGAAGTGAGCCTTTAATACTAGATAGATGAGCAACAGCACTTAAAGCTCTTACATCTTCTATATTTGTAGAGGCTAACATACAAAAACCAGTTGCTCTTGTTGCATAAACGTCACTATGGTCTCCAAAAATAGATAACGCGTGTGTTGCTACTGTACGAGAAGCCACATGAATAACACCTGGTAACATTTCACCCGCCATTTTATACATATTTGGAATCATTAATAGTAGTCCTTGACTGGCTGTAAAAGTCGTTGCTAAAGACCCTGTAAGTAAAGCCCCATGCATGGCACCAGCAGCTCCTGCTTCACTTTGCATTTCCACGAGTTCTACCTTGCTATTAAAAAGGTTTAATTTATCGGTATGATTTAAAAAATCAATATTTGAAGCCATTGGACTTGATGGGGTAATCGGATAAATTGATGCTACCTCACTAAATAAATATGCCATATTGGAGCACATTTTATTGGCGTCCATTACTTTTTTCATATGCATCCTCCCTCATTTTTTTCATTATAGCACTTATTTTATACAATTATGTAAAATAATGAAATAATTCTATTCAAAAACCTTATTTCTGTTTTATAATTAGAGTATACTAGATAGGAGATTAAAAAATGTTTGATACAAAGAAAAGAATGGAAGAATTAGCGATTAGCTTTGATTATTATGTGAATAACTATAGTCAATATAAGCAACAGTATTCCACATTACAGGAGCAAAATAAAGAAGAGACAAAAGAAGCTATCGAACTTGCAGAAAAAGCACAAATTTCTTTGAATATTATTAATAGTATTCAAATGCAAATAAAAGAATTATCACAAAGAATCCGTGATATGGAATTAGAAAATGGTCTAGAGCCAACTATTAGTGCACTGGATGAACCAACGGAAGATCCAAAACCAGGAAGATAAAAGATTCTAAAAATTTAATTAGAATCTTTTATTATTTTTAGTAAAAATGCAAAGAAGGTTGGAAATGCAAATACATATGGAAGCGTATAGCGAAAATAGGTATTTACAGGTCCTGCCACACAAACTAAAACTAAAGATAAAGGTACAGCCATAACCACAAGATACTTATAGTTTTTTTGAATCAATAAAACAGAAGTCATAAATAAGTAACACCAGACCATAAAACCAATATTACACAACATACCAACTATTGGAATATAAGGATACGCAAGGCCATAGCTTGATAAAGCATCACGCAAACCAGATAAGTGATTGTAATGATAATCTAACCCTACTTACTTCACTTAAACGATTATCCTGTTTATAATAAATATACCAATTCGTTGTATTAGGATAAAAATACCCATATACTGTATTTACTGTTGCATTCAAATAGGTGTCAGGATGTTTAAAAAACATCTTAAACCAAACGTAGAAATATTTTTTTAAATCTTCGCTACTTGCATCTTTGTTAAATTTGTTTTTCACAGGATCTGAAATATTTTCTTTATATCGATTTGCAAGTGTATCATAGTCTAATATTTTATCAATAGTTTTTTTCTCTTTTGTTGTTACTTCATCAGGATAATATTTTACATATCTTGCTGTTTGTTGAAAAGGAATAGATAACATCTCACGAATGCTTCCTTCAGTTATTTTTAAACTAGGTAAAAGTATCTTGTTATATCCTTCATAAGTCAGAAAAACAGCTAGAAATACAATAAGTATAGGCTTCCAGTTTCTTTTTAGGATAATGAATAAAAAGGGAAACGATAAACAAATTGTATAAATTCCGTTATTACGAAATAGACAAAGGATAAGCATGTTCAAAAAAAGAAGAAGATATTGTTTATATGTATAAGTATTAAATGAAACCAAATCAAAAATTTGAATACAGTATAAAACGATAAAGGCACCAAAGAGAACATCTTTTACACTAGACATGGCGTACATAGGAAAACAAGGTACAAAACAATAGATCATTAATGAAAGGAAAATTACAATTTTGTTTGTATTTATTTTTGTCATATATTTGATTGTATAAGCAAGTGTTGAAGCAAGGATTAAAATTTGTAGCAAACTATATAAAAATAAGCCAAAATTTATACTTCCTAAATTGTATCCTAGTTTGGCTAGTCCTCCTAAAAGAAGAGTATGTAAAAATGGGTGATGGTTCGTAATTACGACACTCTCATCAATTAAATTAACTCCTGTAATATAGTGTGTGGGTAATCCAAAAAACATTTTAATTTGATTGCTTGGATCGGGAGAAAGAATCGCTGGATAAAATGCAATCATATAAGGTAACCAACAAATTAAAATGGCTATGAATGAAAAAAGAAATGGATGGCTTTCTACTAAAGAAATAATTTTAGTGAATTTTCCTTTTTTTAGATTATATTTAGAAAAAACTATTAATTTTTCATATAGAAAACTAAGTGCTGTAGTAAATAAAAAATAGAAGCCTAAAAATTTAAAAACAGAAATAAGGATAAATAAAATATTCCCTAAAACTAATTTGCTTGTACCAACAAGTTCATAACTATATCCAAAAATTATAAACAAAGAAAATAGTATACTTAATAAGTTTAATGCTTTGCATTTTTTTACTTTACAATTTCGATAAAAGAAAAATAAAAAAACTCCTAGTATAAAATAAGTTAAAGTGATTACATCCGTACTCGTGGTATCAATTACAGTATGTACATCTAATTTTACTAAAATCGCAAATGCAGTAATGATTGCTTGTATTAAAGCTTTTATATTTCTTTTCATATTTACCCTCGATTATTAACTATTATACAACAAGATTTTCTATTTTTACACTATCTTAAATTTATTTTTACTTTATGCATTTTTATTTGTTTTTTTCAAAAAAGTATATTTGTATAACCAAAAAGGAAAGTTTGTAAACAATTTTTTTTGCATTTTAACAAATGTTAAAAATTGGTTATTTGAATTTATATTTTATTTATGATAATTTTTAATCGCGAGATGCAATGTATTGGTGTTAGCCGTTCCAAATTATTCAAGGAGGAATGGTCTAATGAGTAAAAAAGATTTTTTAATCACTATCTTACTTCTGATAATTATTCTACTTATCATTTTTGGTTAGTTTAAATCTCTTTCGGGGGTTTTGGAATAAAAAATAGCACCATCCTTTATATGGAAGGTGCTTGCAACACAACGGCAAGCACTTATATAAGTGTCTCGCTTAAGTAAATAATAATGTAATTTTATATAAAAGTAAAGAACTTTTTTCAAACAGTTCTTATTTTTTATCTTCTTCTGTTTCTTTAATAATGTATATTGGTCTTTTCTTGGTTTCTAAATAGGTTTTCGATAAATATTCACCAATAATTCCAATACAAAATAACTGGATTCCACTTACCATAAAAATAATACAAATCATGGAAGGCCAACCACTCGTTGGATCTCCAAAAATTAGTGTTTTCATAATAATAAATAGAATCATAATAAAAGCAATGATACAAAATAAGATTCCGAGAATGGCTGCCATGGTTAAAGGAATGGTTGAAAAAGCTACAATTCCTTCTATGGCATATTTAAATAAGCTAAAGAAAGACCAGCTTGTTTCTCCTGCTACGCGCTCTACATTTTCATATTCTAACCATTTCGTATTAAATCCGACAAAACCAAATAATCCTTTGGAAAAGCGATTGTATTCTTTAAATTGTAAGATGGCATCGACAACAATACGTTTCATTAAACGATAGTCTCTTGCACCATCTACTAGTTCTACATTCGACATTTTATTAATTACTTTATAAAACATACGCGCAAAAAAACTACGAATCGGTGGTTCTCCTTTTCTGGTTACTCTTCTTGTCGCAATACAGTCATACTCTTGCTCTTCGTCTTTTAATAAATCTAGCATTTGTGGAAGCAATTCTGGTGGATCTTGTAAATCTGCATCCATTAGTGCAACATAATCCCCTTTGGCATACTCTAAACCGGCGAACATGGCTGCTTCTTTGCCAAAATTACGCGAAAAAGAAAGATATCGAACTCTTTTATCTATTTCTCGTAACTTTTTTATTTCTTTTAATGTATAATCTTCACTTCCATCATTTATGAAAATAAGTTCCATATTTATTTTTTTTAGTCCTTTAAATACTTTATTAATTTCTTTATAAAATAAAGGAATTGCTTTTTCTTCATTGTAACAAGATACGATAATACTAACAGTTTCTTTTTTCAAAATAATCACCTCTTTTAAAAATCAGATAAAACAACCATCCTAAGATTGTTACTAAACTAACTGCATTTCCACATCTAGCTAGTTTCGTATTCGTGTAAGTAACTTCAATTGTTGCCTCTTCATCAACTTTGATTTCTATAAAGCCATTCTTATTTTCATAATAAGAAAGTTCTCTTTTTTCTCCTTGTTCATTTGTAGCTACAATCGTATAGCCTAAATAATAAAGTCTTGGTAGTTCCAATGTTGCTTTTTCAACATTTGTAACTTTAAAAGTTAAATTTGGTGTTTTATTTTCTAGTATTTCAATACTTGCATTTCCTGATATAACAGCAATATTTTCATCACGGTTATCAAAATATTTAATATTATTCTTCGTATTTACAGGCAAATACTCTTTTTGCCACCCCATCCCATATTTTGATAGATCATAATCTTTTTCACTTATATATTTGAATGTTTGGTTTGTTAAACAGAAAATACTTATTAATATGCAAGAAAGTACACTTAATCGAATGAATAATTTTTGTTTTTCTTTACTAATATTTAAAGCATAGTAACTTAGTAGACTTAATCCGAATGCGGTAAGAGACCCAAGACGCCATGGAAACTGAATTAGTAAAAAGAAATTAGGCATTATAAACCAAGGAAATAATAAAGAAGACATCCAAATACCTAAAAAAGTAAATACGATTCCTGTAATTATCCAAAAATCTTTTTTTATTTTCTTCTCTTTTTTGAGTTTTCGTAACAGAAAAATAGCTAAACCGAAAGCAACTAAATTTAAAAAATGATATCCAATTTCTTTTGCTCCACCAATTAGAAATTGATAGCTTAAACCATGGCCATAAACACCAAAACGATTTGACATGGCATTTTTAGAAAATACGACATAAGAGCCATTAAATTTATGTGTTAATAATGGAATGATAAATGGTAGACAAATGAAAATGACTATAAGAGTGGCTATGATAAAACTTTTTATCGTTTTTTTATTCCAAATTGTTTTCAAATTTAGTAAAAGAACAATTGCTAAAAAAATAGTAAAATAAATCGTCATTATTAAGTGGGTATTGATTAAACCCACATATCCAATTACAAAATAAAAATAAAACTTTTTATCTTCTTTATTTAACAAATAATAAATTCCTAAAAAGATAAGAGGGATAAAAATAAAGACAAAAGACTCTGCAATGGCATCTCTTACTAAATAGTCGTATATTTTATAAGAGGCAGTCATGTAAAATAAAGATGAGATGAAAGATAATTTCTTATTTTTAGTAATAGTCTTTATTAATTTATACATGAGAGCATTCGATATAAATATGCAGAAAAAATCCGTAATTTTGATAGCAGTGATCACGTTTAATCCAAACGGTTTTATGAGCAGATAGATAATACTTGCTGTTATATGAGCCAATTGGGGATAAAAGATTCCTGCTCCATATCCAAAATTATGGGCAATCATCGGAAATATTTTTAAGTTTAATAGATTGTGATAACTTAAGTTATCACTTATAGCTAATATATTAGCTATATGATATCCCGTATCATGTCCTCGAAAATAGAGAGAACTTAATAAAGGACACATCAATAATAAAGAAATTAAAAATATTAAACAATACGATTTATCTATTTTTTGAAATCCTTCTTTTATTCGATTCATTTTAACCCTTCATTTCTTTTGCTATTATACCATACTCCCTATGTAATTTCTATCTTATGTCATTCTCCTAGAATAATGCATTTTTATAAATTGTATCTTTTCATTCAAAAACTAAAAAACATCCTATTTTTTGATTGGACGTTTAAATTTTATTCTCTATTTTTATGAATTGTATTTAAATATAATTCGTATCTTTGATGATCTTTTTTTACAATTACCTGTAAAATAATTCCACACATTAAAGATAATATTGCAGTTAATAATACAAAACATCCAACAATTAACGTCGGAAATCTTAAAACGAGTCCTGTTTTAAAATACTCTATAAAGATAGGTATCATTAAGATGAATGATATAATCACTAGGATAACTGAAATAAAGCCAAAGAAATCCATTGGTTTGTATTCTTTAAATAACGTTCCTATTGTTTTTAAAACTTTCATTCCATCAGAATAGGTATTTAATTTGGATACACTTCCTTTTGGTCTATCACGATACGTCACAGGAATTTCAATAATTTTAAAGTTTTTATCTACGGCATGGATAGTCATTTCCGTTTCTATTTCAAATCCTTTAGATAAAACAGGAAACCCTTTTACGAATGCATAGCTAAAGGCACGATACCCTGTCATGATATCTTTTATTTCATTATGAAATAAATTATTAATTAAAAAGCGTACGATTCGATTCCCAAAGTTATGGAATGCTCTTTTATTTTCTGTAAAATAGGTGCTTGATAAGCGGTCTCCTACTACCATATCGGCTTGTTCTGAAAGGATAAAATCACACATACGTCTTGCATCTTCAGCAGGATATGTATCATCGCCATCAATCATGAGATAACAATCGGCTTCTATTTCGCGAAACATTGTTCTTATTACGTTTCCTTTTCCTTGACGGTATTCATGTCTTACAATTGCTCCTGCTTTTTCGGCAATTTTTCCAGAGTTATCTGTTGAATTATTATCATATACATAAATGTCTGCTTCTGGTAAAGCCTTCTTGTAATCCTTAACTACTTTTTCAATTGTTTTTGCTTCATTATAGCAAGGAATTAACACTGCTATTTTTTTATTATTTTTTCTCATATTTACACCATTTTCTCAATTAGGATTCTTTCTTATTTAAATCTTTTTGTATGGCATCAAGTTCTTTTTTCAAAATTATAACACACAATAAACTTTACTTGCAAACTTCCTCGTTTTCTCTCTTAATCTCTACTCTACTTTTGTATTATTTGATTTTTCACTATTACGGTACAATTTTGTTATTATTTTAGCAAAACATTTTAGCCAAAACTTACAGTAAATATCATAATCTTCTTTTGTTCGAATTCCATTATTAATAATATCTGTCGTTGTTGATTCTTCTGAAATGCGGTGACCCATCAATTTATGTTTAATAAAAATAAACTGTCCTTTTCTTTTACTCAACTTTTCCCAAGCAAACCAATCAACATTGCATTTGTAATTGGATTTAAAGACTTCTTGTGGACAATTTTTCTTTACAAAACTCACTGTTGGACAAGAAATGCCATTTCCAAATCTTATTCCCCATCTTTTCCAAAAAACAAATTTTCCTAAATACTTACATCGTAAAGGAAATAATAAGATTCTTTTGATGATTAGATTTACATTGGAATACACTTTTTTGTCATTTCGAATCTCATAATAATCCGTAAAGATTATACTTGCGTTTTTATACTTTTGATATGCTTCTACTATATTTTTACTATAATTATAATCATAGATATCGTCTTGGTGGGCAATTGTTACTATTTCTGTGTCACCAGTGTTTAAAGCAAAATCAAAATCTCCACCAATATTTGTATGTTTTCCAACAACCACTTCCAAGTTGTATTTCTTGGCTATTTTTCGAATAAAGGCATTATCTGTTGTTGTAGCAATAACAATTTTACTTTTATACTGTTGGTTTATTGTTGATTTAATACATTCTTCTAAATATTGCGATTCTTTATAAGCTAAAACAACAAATGTGTGCATCTTTTCTCCTTCTTTCTTCTTTATTTTAAATACATCTTTCATTTTTTTTTATTCTTTCATTTCTTTTTTACTAAAAAATTGCTTTACAAACTGGATTAAAAATTGATATTCCTCTCGTCTATAAAATAGTAGGGTTACGCTTAGTAAATATAGGAGTGTAATCAGTATTCCTTCTATTATTAATGATATTATACTTACAGACAAGTTTAAATAACGAAAAAGATTCCAGGTAATTATGTACATAATTGTAAGTGTAATTATATATTTTATTTGGTCTAAAAAATAATTTTTATTTTGTTGCTTAAATATATATTTATATAAAATATAAGGTTTGTTCCAAAATACAGTAGTAATATAGCTAATGGAAGTTCCTATTAAGATTCCATAAATTCCCCAAACATTTCCTAAAATAATGGATACTAAAATATTGATAATGGCTTGTATGATAGGGATATATTTGTCTTTTTTATAGAAACCTTTTGCTTGTTTTATCGTATCAAGAGGAAGTTGGTTACAAATAAAATAAAAATTGATACAAATAATTATCATTGCTGTAAATGGTAAAATGTATTTTTCTCCTAACCATACTTGGATAAAAGGATTTATTAAATTTAAAAAACATAACGTAACATAGCCAGTTACTAGAAAACTAATAAAAGTCATTATTTTAAAGACATTCATTTCCGCTTCTTTATTTTTTTCAACCGCTAAATTGCCAAAACTTGCTGTTAAACCATCAAATAGTCTTGCTATTATTGTTTTTAAAATCGTTGTTATGGATAAATAATTTGTATATATACCTACTGTGGCGACATTAATGATGGAAGAAATGATTATATTATCTGTCGAATTTATGGCATATTCCCCAATTTTGATACAGAATAAGCCGAATATATTCGTCTTTATTTTAGAGATTTCTGCTGGAGACAGTCTTTCTTTTGAATGAAAATCTACATCCGGATAATATTTGGTTATAAAGCGATTCACAAAAATCCAATTTATTATTCTCGAACAAACCATAATGATTAAATATAAAATATAATTCGGATAAAACCATAATAATATAAATTGTAATACATAAATCAAATTATTAAAAAAACAATTATATTTAAATATTTTATAATTTTTTTGGTCTGCTGTTAGTAAAACTTCTTTATAGGAAATAAAATATAAAGAGACTGTATTGATTAAATAGATAAGATAAACAAGATATAGATAACTATAATTTACATCTCCTACTATTTTTTTTAAAAACAAAAGTAAAATTAACCCAACGAAAAGAACAAAATAGCCAATCGAATGATAAACTTTTTTATAAAAATACATATAGGCATTTATTTTTTTTATCTTATTCTCTGCAAGTGGCTTATACAAACAATAATTTATAGCAGTACTTATTCCTAATTCAGCTAAGGATAAAGCAGACAGAATATTAATTAATAAACTATCTAATCCTAATAATTCGGCTCCTAATTTTTTTATAAATAACGTTCTTACCGCAAAAGAAAATAATGCTTGTAAAATATAGATAGTCATATTTGCGGAAATATTTAATCTGGAATTTCTTATTCGATTTGTTTCAACCATTTGTACTCCTTTTTTATACTTGTGATTCTTTCACAACTATCCTTTGCAATATATTTTACTAAATAATTTAACACATTTCAATTTGATAATCATTGTAAATATTCTAACTGGTAATTTGTATTTTAACAATTCTCCTTTTGGCATGTTTACATTTACATTCTCTTTTTCTTTTAACCATGCATATAAACGATCGTATTCGCTGATAAATTTTTCACTTGTTGCCTCATGTCCTGAAAATAATAAATACCATATACAATAACGGTAAATATAGTAGCGTATATTTTCTGATTCGTTTGAAGATTCTTCTTTTAATTCCCATAATTTATTCATTAAAACTAAGATATCGATTCCTTCTTTAAATCCTTTTTGAGAAGTATTGGATATAGAAGAATTGTTATAGAACCAGTTGTAACCGATATAATTAAACGTTGTTATTTTAAAATTTTTTGCATATAGACAGAGGGAAAAGTAAACATCTTCTCCTATTCCATAGTCCAAAAATTCTGCTTTACTTTTTATAAGCACTTCTCTTTTGTATATTTTAGCCCAAGGGGCAACAACAATATATTTTGCCCACTTTGAATCTTTAGGAGCTGTTTTAAATAGAACTTTTTCCTCATTCACTCTTTTGTAACCACCGATGACTATATCTGCTTTTCTTTCTTTTATTTCTGTGACATACTTTTCAATATAATTGCTATCTATATAATCATCATTATCTATAAACATTACATATTTCCCGGTTGTTAAAGAAATTGCTTTATTTCTTGTTTTGGCAACACCATTATTTTGCTGCGAAAATACTTTTATAAAACTATAGTTTGTTTTATATTCTTTTAATATGTTTAGAGACTTGTCTTTTGAGCCATCATCAATAGCAATGACTTCTACATTTTTATAAGTTTGATTCACTATACTATCTAAACATCTTTTTATATAGTTTTCAGAATTATAAACAGGGATAATAATGGATACTTTCTCTTCTTTCATAACACACTCTCCCACTCTTTTACTTTTTTATATCTTGCTTTAGTAAAGATACTTCTTGCATTAAAAGAGTGATTCTTCTTTTTTGGTCTGAGATAATAATAGTTAATAAAAGTGTAATAATTAAAAGCATTCCTACAATTATTCCAATCACTAAACTTGCTGTGGTTTCAAAACCAGCGAGTCTTGTAAAAATAGCAATGAAGCCTGGAACAGCCCCTACTAAGAAGATGGTTAGGGTACAAACTAACCAAAATAAAGAATATTTAATAGGTAATTTATTTTTAGAGACTAACATAAGGATAAAAACAGTTAATAAAAAACCAATACACATTAACAATACTCTTAAATTAATACTCATGACTCTCGATCTCCTTCCATAAGTAAGATAGTTAAAATAACATTTATCATATAGTAAGCACTTTTCCAAGTGTTGATAGAAGATACGCCTTCTTGTCTTTCTTGCATTTTTACAGAAACTTCTTTTATTTTATAGCCTTGTTTAATAGCATCTACATTCGAAATTGGTTCTGGATATTCTGTGGGATAGTGATTTGTATATAATGCAATTAAATCTTTGTTGATTGCTCTAAAGCCACTTGTTGTATCATATATTTTTTTATTTGTTTTCTGTTTTATCACGATAGAAATAAGTTTAATTCCAATTCTTCTTGCAACGGATGATTTAAAACCTTCACTTTCTTTCTCTAAAAATCTAGAACCAATGACTAAGTCCGCTTCATTTTTTCTTAATGGTTCAATTAATTTTTCGACATAAGCTACATCGTGTTGCCCATCTCCATCATATTGAATAGCAATATCATAATTGTTTTCATAAGCGTATTTATACCCTGTTTGTACAGCTCCACCAATTCCTAGATTATGGATTAAATCCACATGCGGAATGTTATTCCTATCCAAGATTTCAGCCGTTTTATCAACACTACCATCATTTATGACAAGACAATCATAATTCGTTTTATTCTTCCGATTAAATGCAATAATTTTATCGTACGTATTTTTGATATTTTTTTCTTCATTATAGGCAGGAATGATTAATAAAATTTTACTTTTTTTCGTGATGTGATTTTCAATTTTTCTTGGCTTTTTTTCTTCTTCTTTTTCACTAAATAATAATATTCCAAAGGCAATAAAGGAAATTGGCAAGACCATCATCATGTATCTTGTAAAAGAGGCAGCTCCCTCAAATTCGGTTTTATTAAATAGACAGAGAGCAGTAAGTAAGACTATTCCATAATAAAGAAATTGAGCAAGAATACAGAAAAAAGCAAATTCAAGTTTTTCTGTTTTCTTTCTTTTTATTAGAAAATAGAATGCTAGGAAAAGTACAAGAATTGGTATGATAAATATCATTTGGTTGTTAGAAGCAAAACCATTTTCAAACATTCCTTCCAAACTTGCTTTAAAGAATGTAACCATATTCTGTATATTTAATCTTGAAGTTAAATTTTCAAATACAGGTGCAGATGAGACAGGGTTTCCATATTTTCCTGCCCTTGCAATCGGTATATTGTCTATATTTATTTTATACATCAAATTCCAACTTAAAAAGATGCAAATAAATGGTAATATTTCAAAAATCATTTTCTTTATACTGCCTCTTTTTTTGAAAAGGAAGTATAGATTGACACATAGAATAATACCCATTATATGATAAGGAGATTCTCTTCTCGTTATACAAGCAGAAATTAAAAATAGAAAAGCTAAAATACCTTCTGATTTCGCTGGTGTTTCTTTCGTTTTATACGATATATATAAATATAAGCCGATAAGCAAAAAGAGTGCATAGTATACATTATTATAAAATGTGATGTAGTATAAAAAATTTTCTCCACTTGATAGTAAAAATAGCATGGAAACAAGAGCAGAAATATGTCTATTCACTCTATGAGTTCTTAATTCGAAATAAATGAATAGAGAGCTTAAAATATAAAATATACTTCCAAAAATTCTAGGATTACTTAATGAAAAGTTTGTAAAAGAATAGGATAAAGTCCCTAGAACATAGGTCATTGGAGCAAATAAGAAATACATATAATTTACGTCTTTACTCACAACAATCGCCTTCGAAACATATTGATATACTCTTAATTCATCCCAATTGTTAAAATTAATAAACGTAGATGAAGTGATTAAAACAAAGCGATATCCAAGATATAAAAGAAACAAAATATAATAAATAGGAATCTGTTTTAAATCATTTGTAATGTTTCTTTTTTCTTTTTTTATGATTAATTTTGCCACGCAAAGAACGGATACAATTCCTGTTATCCAGAGAAATAACACATTATTATAAAAAATATGGAGATATCCTAGAAATAAAAATAGAAAAGAATGAACTCCAATTGCCATTAATAAAGGAAAGATGATAATTCTTGACATCTTTGGCTTTGTATCTATCACTAAATATAAAGATAGTCCCATTATATACAATAAAACAATTAATGTTAACATACACTTCACTCCTCTATTTGTTGTAATTCACTAATTTTTTGATTTACAAATAGAGAATCACACGCTTCGTTTCTTAAACAAACATTATAATGATAAATAGCTTTTTCATACTCTTCTTTTTCGGTATAAATAGCTCCAAGATTGCTATTTAGGGTATCATTAATAAAATCAACATTTTCTAAATAAAACATGGAATATTCTATCGCCTTTTCGTTTTCGTTTTTTATATATAAATCGTTGGCAAAATTAAGCATTAAATCAATAGAAGAAAAATTCCAATGTTCTGTAATTGAATATTTTACCATTTCTATTAAATTTTGAAAAATTGTACTTTCTTCCCCAAATTGTTTATAAACAGTATATAAACTTAAATCATAACTATTGATTTCTTTTAAAATATAATTGTTTTTATCCACCACTTTGTACAAAGTATAATCATGCGTTGAGGTTTCATTAAATATGTTTGTCTCTTTTCCTAAAAGTAAAATATAATCCCATTGTTCATTCTCAAATTGCACTTTCCAATAACTTTTTTCACTCAACGGAATACAACAATCTTCTGTATCATACATCGTCATAGGAAATACTTTATCTCTTAAATATAAATAACCAATGCCAAACTCTTCATAGGGAGAAGTTTCATTGTTGAATAAAAGGGTGATTGTTTTGTTATCTTTATCTGGTATATCTTTTAATAATAAGTCGGTTACATAATCTAAAACATAATAATAGGTATCATTATTAAAACTCTTGTAGCGATAATCTAATATTGCCTTTGCCGTTGTATTATTACATAGATGAATCCATTGAAAAATAACTAATCCTGCGAGTAGAATTATTGAAATAGAAATATAAACTTTATGTTTTTTCATACCTTCACCTACTTTATACATCTAGATTCCAAGCCTTTTTTAAAAAATCTTCTCTTTCTTTAATATTCTTTTTTTGTATTTTATTATACCTTACTATTTTAGCATATTCTTCATGAATTTTGACAATTTCCTCAAAATGCTTTTGTTTTTTGGTATTTGAGGTAACATTGTTTCCATGAACACGATAAAAATTGCAGGCTTTATTGATATAAGAAATCTTTCCTTTTTCAAAAACACCTAAATAGAAACGCCAGTCTCCTACTTGTTTGTATTTCGTTGCTTCTTTGAAGGCAAGAGAGTAATCTTCTTTTTTAAAGATAACAGAAGATACATTCGCAATCGTACAATTAATGTAAGCATAGTTTTTAATTTCGTCTTTACCATTCACAACAAAAGATTGATCCCAATGGCCACTTTGCAAAACATCGATATCTGATTTGCATGATCTCATAAAAATACTACCTTCTGTATTTATCATAGCCGTATCTACATAAGATAATACAATATTAGAATCCATTTCTAGTTTTTTGAATTGCAATTTTAAAAACTCGTCTGTACAATAATCGTCTGCTTCTGCAATCCAAACATATTCACTTTTTGCTAACTTAAAACCTTTTTCCCATTGTTTAAAGACACATTTGCTATTTTTTTCGTTATATACCTTTTTAATATTTATATAAGGACTTAAAGATTCTACAATCTTATCAATTACTTCTCTGCTATTATCTGTTGAACAATCATCTAAAATTATGATTTCATTGACTTTATATTTTTGGTAAAGAATAGAATACAATCTTTGATACATAAAATGAGCGTAGTTATAATTAGGAATAACAACCGAAACGGTTTTTCGATTGTATCTATCTTTTTGTCTTTTGGCTTCAAAAATCAAATCTTCTAAAGTGATATCTTTTTTTATTACAGGTATGCTTTGTATTTTTTTATAAATTCTATATAAAGACATAATAAAACTTGTTGAATAACTAAAGCCATTACAGTTTAATTTAGCAATTGTTTTATAATAAAGTCTATTTTTAGGGGTGTTATTTTCTAAAAACTGCCAGAAAAGAGGGTTCTGTCTCATTTGATATTTTTTAGAAAGTTTACTAAATTTTTTTAAAAATCTTGCTCTTGTAAAATAATTATCTTCCTTAATTGGAACATATAAGAAAAACTCTATAATTTGATGAAAGATAATCGCTTGCATAAATTTTTCAAAACTAGGATTTTTCTTTATTCTTTCTTCTAACATAGAAAGGGATTTAAAAATATCAAATCTTTTTTCTGACAAAGGCGAATTTTGAACAGAAGATGCATGTTGCACATAATTGTATTTGGTCTTATTCGTGTAGGCGATTTTTTTGCAGTTGGCAAGAATTGCAATTATTGAAGCAATATCTTCATTCATGATTCCTTCCGCAAAAGGATATTTCTTAAGTAATTGTCTCTTGATAATTTTATTACATGGAGATGCAGCAAATCCAGTATCAATGAAATTATATTTCGTTACTTTTCCGTTACAAGAGGGAAACAATAACTCTTTGTTTTCTTCTTCATAAACACAATTGATATCACATACAACGACATCAGCACTCGCTTTTTTTAAAACAGATAACATTTCTTTATAATAATTGTCGTCAATAAAGTCATCGGAATCAATAAAAGAAATATAATCATATTTTGCTATTTCAATTGCTCTATTTCTAGAATATCCCGCTCCACTGTTTTTTTCATTTTTCCTATAGACGATATTTAACTTTGTCTTCTTTCTATATTCTGTAATTACTTTTTCTGTATTATCGGTAGAGCAGTCATCTACTAAAATAATTTCATAATTCTTTCCAATATTTTGTTTTTCTATAGAATCCAAGCAACTACTTATATATTCTTCTACATTATAACAAGGAATAATAATTGAAATTCCCATACTTTCTTTTTTCATAAAAAACCTCCTACTCCTATTTAGAAACCATATATTTTTTTAACTTTGTTAATGAATCTATCTTGTATTTATTTTTAAAATACAATCTTTTTCTTTTATTTCTTATACTCTTCTCTGTTGCTTTTCCTTCTAAATGATAAACAACTATTGATGGATCATATACACTGACTAAACCATCTTTTTTCATTCTTTGATAAAGGAATTCTTCTTCATGAAATAAAAATGTATCTGGGAGAAAAGCATCTTTATATTGATCAATATATTTTTTAGAAAAAATAAGACAACAGCCATGTAAAGCCACTTCATATTCTTTTTTATTTCCGTTATGATCGTATTCTTTTTTAAAACAATTTTTGAGCAGATAAATATTTAATAAAAAATAAAGAAAGGGTTGACGATAGATTTTATCTAACTTTTGATAATACTTTAACTTGTTTTCTACTTCCTCTAAAGTTTTATAGACAGGAAATGGATTCCAAGACAAATAATTATCGGATAAAATTTTTGGACCAAGCATATCAAAATGATCTTTTTTATCCATTTTATAAATTTGTTCAATAAAATCTTCTTGTTTAATTAAACAATCGCTGTTTAGACAACAAATAAAATCGCAATTTGCATTCTTTTTTAAATACTCTATTCCTTTATTATTTCCTTTAGCAAATCCTAAATTTTTTTGATTAACGATTACTTTGTCGCTTATTTTTTTTAACAATTTTACTTCACTTTCTTTTAATGTATTGTTATCAACAACGACAATATTAATTTTTCTTTTTGTTTTTAATCTCTTAATATAGTCAATACACTCCACTGTTAACTCAAAAGAATTATAATTTAATATAACAAAACCAAACATGAACTACTTACCTTTCTATTTTTATTTATTGACACCAAAGAATCTTAAACCTCTTCTGCAAATCCTTTTTGCAATTTATTAAATATCTTAAATCCTATCCATACTAAAATCAAACTGATTCCAAATGTAAGCAAAAGTTGTTTTAAATCAGGCATCGTTTGATAATATAGAATATCACGATAGCCAATAATGATAGAAGCTAAAGGATTTATTTTAATTAACCATTCAAATTTACTTCCAGAAAAAAGACTAGCAGAATAAAGAATAGGTGTGGCATAAAATAGCATATTGACAAAAAAGTTAATGATATATTCTGCATCTCTTACATATATTTCAATTGCACTTGTAATTAAAATAATTCCCAGTTGTATCAAGTATTGAATGAGCAATATAATTGGTAAAAATACAATATACATACTAAAGCCAATCCCACTACATAGTAAAAAGATGAATATAATCAAACAAGAAATAAGAAAATTAATTAGACCACTTGTATCCACAGCAATCGGTAAAATTTCTCTTGGAAAATACACTTTTTTAATAATCCCAGCATTGGCCAAAATCACAGTCGTTCCTTGCATAATGGTGTTGGTAAAATAAGTCCATGGAAGGATTCCAATAATGATAAAAGTAACATAATGAGGTTCGGTACTTTTTAAAATGAAGGGAAAAACAATTGCATAAATGAGTGCCGTTAGTAAAGGATTGACAAATGACCATAATACGCCTAGAAATGATGCTTTGTATTTTCCTCTTATTTCCTTTTTTACGTTGCTTTTTAATAAAAGTCGATAATTATATAGATTTTCTATCAATTCCTTCATTTTATCCACACACCTTTATGTATTCATCGATTACTTTTTTTATTTTTCCATCGATTTTGATTTTCCCTTCATGAATCCAAATTCCACGATCACATAATGTTTTTAGTGAATCCAAACTATGGCTAACAATCACAATCGTTTTATTATTTTGTTTTAATTCTTCTAACTTTTCAAAACATTTTTCTTGGAAATGTTGGTCTCCAACGGCTAGAATTTCATCAATCAAAAGAATTTCGGCATCTACGTTAATTGCGATGGAAAAAGCAAGACGCATATACTGTCCACTGGAATAAGTTCTTACAGGACTATCAATTATTTCTCCTAGTTCCGAAAAAGAAATGATATCGTCAAGTCTTTCATTAATCTCTTTTTCTGTCAAACCAAAAATAGATGCATTGAAGTAAATATTTTCTCTTCCTGTAAAATCGGGATGAAAACCAGCACCAAGTTCTAGTAAAGAAGTTATTTTTCCGTGCGTTTTTATTGTGCCTTTTGTAGGGTAGATAATCTTACTCATCATTTTTAATAGTGTTGATTTTCCACTTCCATTTACGCCGATTAAGGCAACGGTTTCTCCTTTTTGGATGTTCACAGAAATAGAATTTAATATCGTTCTTTCTTCTGCTTTTTTCTTATTCCAAAAAACTAATCTTTCTTTTAATGTACTAGGCTTATCGTAATATAATTTAAATCGTTTGGTTACCCCTTTAATTTCAATGGCATTATCTTTCATAATTCACCTTTCTTCTCTTAATCTCTATATAAGAATAACATTATTTTGTTAATTTACCAAATTTTTACTATTCTCTTTCTTATTTTTCTCCAATTTCTTTAAATAATTTATCTAATTGTTGCGTAATGTTCTCATTATACTCTATTAATGAATCAAATGTTTTTTTAGGCTGTTTTTTATACGTTTTTAAGAATTTTAAAATATCTGTCGTTCCTTCTACGAAAGGACAATATTTTTCTAAATACTTTGGAAATAGTACATCTAATCCAATCGATTTGGCCTCTAAAAGAACCATTCCTTGTCCTTCATATCTACTTGCTAAATAAAATAAATCCATACATTTTAGATACTGATAAGGATTCCTCTGACTTCCAAGAAAAGTAACTTTATCTATTAGGTTAAGCTTTTGCGTAATTTTTTCTAAATTTTTTCTTTCTTCTCCATCCCCAATGATATAAAGATGAAAATCCGTTCTATATTTTGTTAATTCTTTCATTGTGGTAAGCATAATATCGATTCCTTTTTGGTGACATAGTCTTCCATTCGTCACAATATTTATTAGGGAATCATTTACTTTCAAATGACAATTTTCTTTCATTTTCTTTTTTATTTCTTCGGTATTTATGTAGTTGGGGATAACATAATACTTTTGTAATTCACTAAAGTGAAGTTTTTTAAAGGCATCCATAGCTCCTTGTGAAACCGCACAGATGGCATCAAAAAAGTCATATTTCTTTTTAAAGAAAAAATAGAGTATTTTATATTTTCGTTCTTCCCTCATCTTAATCGGAATATCATTATGTACCCAAATGCAACGCATTTTTGCTTTTATCTTTAAAGCAGCGACTGCTGTATGTAATTGATAAGAATCAAAGTCAATCGCTACATCATATTCTTCATTTGGTAAATGGGGATTATAAAGTTCATAGGCTAGTTTAAAAGGTATAAATTTTAAAAAAAACGGAGATTTTTTTATACGTATAACATTTGTAGAATCTGGTACTTCAAAGAACTTTGCATCTCCAAAAACATATAAATCTACTTCGTATTTCTTTTTATTTAACTGATAAATCATATTCACAGCAGATTTTTCAATTCCACCAAATTTAAGTTCGTTTATAAATATTGCTATTTTTTTCATACTTATTTTCTCCTTAATGGGTATCTATAAAATTTTCAATAAGATTTACCATGTTTTTTGTGTTGCTTTTATATTTTTGTGGTTTAAAGTTTTTTGCTTTTTTTAAGGCGCTTTCTAACGATTCTGGATTGTTTAAAGGAATAATGTAACCAAGATCACTAAATTTTTTTACAATTTCTATTTGATGATCATTTCCATGTTCTTTATACTTTGAAAGTCTTGGACAGACAATACCAACTTTGTTATATTTTAAAATGTCCATTATCGTTCCTACCCCTCCATGGGCAATGACGAGATTTGCTTTTTTTATGTATTCAGTAAATTCATCAATACTTAGGTATTTCACTATTTTCATCTTATCGGAGACGATTTTCGTACAACCACATTGTACAATCACTTCTTCTTTAATAGTTCCTTTTTCAATTTCTTTCTCGACAGCTTTGATTAAACGGTCAAAGGGAACATCTTGGGTTCCTACGGTAACAAATATCAATAAATCCACCCCCCATAAGTTGCATTTTCGTACAATTCTAGCATGGATTCCCATTGCACAATAAATAAGTCCGCAAATTTATATACTAAAGAACCTGTTACTGTTTTAGCACTACTATTGGCAAACGTTTCAATATAAATCACTTTCTTTTTTAATAGATGGGCAATGCAACACATAGGGCCTGCACTATGGGCACCTGTTGTAATGATAAAATCAGGTTTAAAACAAAGATAATAATAAAGACTTTTAAAACAATTCAAAAGTAACTTAAAAGGATAAATCAGTTTTTGTCTTTTTGTTCCATACGTTAAATAGTTTACGACTCTCTTCCCATACTTTTCACGTAAATCTTTATTGGTTGGTGTGCTTTCTGTAACTAACATAAATGGATATTTAGTAAACATATCTTTTAACATAAGCATTTCATTTAAATGTCCACCCGTAGAAGATATAAAAAGTACACGTTTTATTGACCTTTTTTCTAGTTCTTTTAAAAGGGGTAGCCAATCTTTTTTTATACCATTCGCCATGTATGCAACTTTCATTCCGAGTTCTTCCTTGTATATTTTTTCTACTTCTTTTTTATTTACAACAATCTTATCAAAATAAGTTGTGGCAAAGATAAGTTTTCTTTTGTACTGTTCAGTTGAAAGCTGGTTTTCTATGGCTATTTTTACAATATTTTTTTGTCTTAAAAATTTATTTACTAATTTGGTTTCATAGATTCCAGACGTGATACAATAATTGGAATCAAGTTTTTTCAATTTTCTTTTCAAAGATGATTTTTTTAAATATAATACATTTTTGTTTGAACTTAAAAATGATTCTTTCTCTTTTTGTTCAAAGGTTATCAATAATTCAATTTCATAATCTTTTTCCAATAATTTTACCAAAGAAGTAATATATGCAAAATCATTTCTTTTTCCTAAGAGTATTGTGATTTTTTTCATAGACACCTCGTTTAAGACCTAAATAGACTTTCAATTTCCAAACCAAATAAATAAATATAATAAAATATTCTTAAAATAAATAATTTAAAAACATTCATTTCATTGACATACTTCTCATAATAGTATTGACTCTCTTTTAATATTTTAAATTTATTTATTCTATTTATATTTTTATCTACACTTTGTGATAAAGCATGAATAACGTGTACTCGGTTATCGACATAAGTAGCAAAGCCTGCTTCTTTTAGCTTTTTTCCTAAAATATTTTCTTCATAATATAAAAATGTATTTTCATCAAAAAGACCAATTGCTTCTACTACTTCTTTTTTTATTATAAAAAAACATCCTTTTACTACATCCACTTTTGTTAAATCCGTTTCGTAATCTTCTTTTTTATAACTTAAAATCGTAGTCTCAAAAGCTCTAAAAAATGGAATATTAGCAATTAATTCTGATATAAAGGTTGGTAATTTCCATCCTCTTGAAATACTTTTAGGTTCTTTTATTACGGGAGCAATTACAGCAATATCTTTTCTTTCTAAATCACTCACTAAAGTTTGAATCTCTTTTTCTGCTACAATAATATCAGGGTTTGAAATGATAATGTTATCCACTTCATAATTATCGATTAAATACTTGATTCCTACATTGTTACCAGCAGCGTAGCCTTTATTTTCTTTTGCTTCTACAATTTTAATTTTTTTGTTTTCAAATTTCTTTAATTTTGCAACTGAATCATCTGTACTTTTATTATCCACTACAATAATATAGTTTAAGACTTTATATTTTTTTATATCTTCTAATATTAGTGCTGTATTTTCGCTATCATTATAGTTTAATATTACAATTCCATTTTTCATATTCAACCTCTGTATTTATTTTACCACAATTTCACATAAATAAAAGCGTTACAAGAGAAAAGAAAAATATAATTGGAGGTTTATTAAATGTATTATTTTATGATACTAACCTCTCTATTAGAAAGTCACAATGTGTGACAAGTAATTTGATTTTAAACAAATAAAAAAACTTAGAGAGTATCTAAGAAATTTCATATAAATAAAAAAGACCATAATTTTATCAAATAAAATCACGGCTTTAATATTTATCTACGCATATCATTTGCTTCTTCCAACGGATCAATGTGTTGATACATCTCTTCTGGCATAGGACTTAAAGCAAATGAGTCTCCAAAAACTCTTTTTTGTCCATCTAAATATTCTTTTGCTTCTTGTTCATTATTTATAATTGCATCCTGTCCCACACCATTTAATTAAGGATATCTTCCTAATACATATGATTGAGCAATTCTCATTACACGAGGGATTTGATGTGAATATATTGTATCATTTGATAAATAATTTAAAATTTTATACACATTATCCATATCAGTCAGTAATCGCCCACTTGTAATAGTTAAAACTGTTCCCAAATCAAAATTTTTTTCGTTCATATTAACCTCTTTTTTATATAATATCATATATTTTTGAATTTTTTTATAAAATTTAATTTAATTTTCTTGATTCTATTTTTTTGTTCCAATTTGACTTGTAGCAACTTTATTTATAATAAAAAAGGAAATTGCAAATTTACGGTGTATATATGTTAATAGGAGGTTAAAAAAATCATGGAGGACAAAGATAAAAAATTCTACACTGCTCGTTCCGATAGAGGTTTTAAAGAAATATTTTTAAAAGAAACAAATCGTGATCTTTTAATAAAACTATTAGAAACTATTTTGCATGTAGAAATACATTCCGTCGTAGAAGAAAATATTGAAAGGAATCAAAGAAATTTAGGAGTTAGAAGAAAAAATCTAGATGTTTTAATAGATACAAATCAAGGATTAATTGGCATTGAAGTGAATTCTTACTATAAAGACTATTTACATGTTAGAAATTTTGCATTTCTATGTGATATTTATTCGCATTATACATTAGTTGGTGAAGAATATACAGAAGATATTCAAATTATGCAAATTAATTTTTCTTACGACATTGGGAATAAAGATAATAAATTGTTTAGAGAGTATTATGTTCAAGATAACGAACAAGAAAAATTTGTGAATAATTGTACAATTCTAGAACTGAATATGGACAACATTATGAAATTTTGGTATTCTAAGGACAAGAAAAAGATAAATGAGTATAAGTATTTAATTATGTTAGATTTAGAATTAAATGACTTAAAACGTTTATCAAATAATGATAAGTTGGTGAATAAATTTATGGATAATTTAGAAGAATTAAATGAAGACCCAGTATTTCGCGAATATATGACTAAAGAAGAAGACATGAGAAAGTGTCATAATTCAGATTTAAGAATCGCACGTGAGGAAGGTATTAAAGAAGGAACTAAACAAGCAAATGTGGAAACGGCTAAGAAAATGATTTCTAAAGACAAAACTATTGAAGAAATACAAGAATTTATTGATTTATCTCTTGAGGAAATTGAAAAGCTAAAAGAAAACTTGTCTGCATAAAAAAGAAAAGCAAATAGAGACTTCCTTTATTCATCAATAGTTAAGATAAATTTTAAGAAGAATATGAATAAAGTTAGTTTTCTTCTTTCTTTTTTAATTCTTCTTTTAATTATTTTCGTTATTTTTTACTCTATTCAATAAAAATAAAAGAGCAACATAAATAGCTACCATAGGTTGTATTAGTACATGGCCTGAAAATAAAGACATAAGAACAAATAAAACAAAGCTAAATCTGTAATATCCATTTAGTTTAATCTTTTTAAGGCTTGGGGCTAAAAGAGTAATCCATACCAAAAATCCTAGAATACCAATACTATAAAAAATATCAAATATATCTATTTCTATATCTTTTAAAACCGTCACCGTGTCTTCTCCTAAACCAAAAACCATTCCTAGCGCATTTTGATTCCTATAATTTTCATGTACATTTTTTAAGAAAGATAGTCGCATAGAAAAGATAATTTTATCTATCGAATCAATACATAAAGCATCTTTTACCGTATAAATTTCATGATAATTTAAAGTAACTTGCAAATTATTATACACAGGAAGTTTTGGGATCAAAATTACTCCTATTCCCATCCCAAATACTATCGTAATACAAAGCAAGATCTGGCTACTTTTCTTCCAGGTTTTAAATTTTAAAATTATGAATCTTAATAAATACAATCCTAGTACCAAAATCACTCCAAGAAACATTGTTTTTGTACTTAGTAATACAGTTACACCAAAGAGTTCAAGAAAAAATAGAACTTTTAACAATTTACTTTTATTCTGTATGATGTAGTTGTAAACAATAGGCAAAAGTCCTAACAAAATGGCACTAATTTCATTTCCCGCATAAAATAACCCTATATATCCTCTTTTATCATCAGCAGCCGCATATATATCAAATCCAATTCCTAAAAAGTAAGGAATTATAATTAAATTTAAATAAATAAAATATAAAATTGTTATCAATTTATCATCTATTGTTTTATTACTATATTGATTAAAAAATAAGATTAATAAAGGCAAGTAAAAGATTTTAATAATGTTAAATATTTCTGTAAGTAAATGATTTTCTGTAAAAAATATAGTATACATCATAGCTAAAAAGGAATAGAGTAAAAATATAAATAATAATTTTCTATTTTCTTTCTTTTTAAACAAATAAATAAAAATAATAAAAAGAAAGAACCCTCTTATAAGAGTACCGATAGAGAAAAAATTTAGATTATTTCTAATTTGCAAGGAAGTAATTACATCTAATACAGGTTGTAAAAACAAAAAGATGATTAAGCATTTATTTAATTTTTCTTTATTCATAAAATACCGCCACTCCTATAAACTTTCTATTCTTTTTAATATCAGTTGATTATTCTCAATAACTATTTCATACAACGTTTTTTCTTGTATGGAATCATTTGTTAAAAAATGATATGCATTCATAAACTCTTCATCAATAGTAAAAGTATACAAATACTTATACTTTTTCATATTATCATAATAAGCACTATAAAACAGTTCTTCTGTACTCCCACCATTCGTGAGAAGCGTATAATCTGCTCTATTTGTACTTACTTTATTAGAAAAGTAATTGATAAAGTACATTGCACCATTTTTCTCTACTTGATCTATTATGTATACTTTATCTAATTCCTTTGCATATTGATCAATGAATTCGCTAGCCTGTTTATATTCATCAAAATCATGATTATTTAGTAAAATTAAATCTGGTCTTATTTTAGCATAAGCCATTGGTTCTATTACAATAGCTATAGCAAAAATTATTACAATGTATCGTAATTGCTCTTTTGTTTTTAAATTATTAAATTTTATATAAATAAAGAATAGGGTATAAAAACAAATTAAAATGTATGTTGACATATATCGATCAAAAGAAGCAAGTATTGGCCCTTCATATTCTCCAAACGAATAAACATATAAAAGTAGCATTAATAACATATAGCCAAAGAATCCAAGAAATAACGTAATACTTAAAGCAATCATATTTTTTATTTTTATTTTTTCTTTCAATTTCTTATACAATATATAAATTGTAAATAATAAGACGATTCCAAATTGAATATAACTCATTTGTACTTTAGAATTTAGAATTGATTTATTAAAAATAGCATACGAATAATTCTTAATCGTTTCTCTTTGCCAATCTTCTCCACTACTTCCTTTAGCAATGGATAAAAAGGTACTTGGATTCATATCACTTATATTAAATTGTCTTTGTATTCCTAAATGATTTATGTAATTATTCCATAAAAACAAACTAGCTAAAGGCAAGATAATAAGTAACAAACAGGTTATAAAAATTCGTTTATAATTCCATTTGTATTTGTTCATAACTGCGTGAATAATGAACAAAAATAAAATCATTAAATAAAAAGCAATCGCTACTTGTTTTAATAACAATAAAAATATACAAGAAATAGAGAAAAGAATGATTTCTATCCAATTAAATTCATGATTTTTAAAAATATGAAATAATAAGTAAGCCACAAAAAATGCAAGGACATAATCTGTATAAATGCTGTTAATTACAATCGCCGTATCAAAAAGTAATGTTAATAAATACATAAGAATTAGAGAAATACTTGTCTTAAAAATTGCTTCTTTATAAGTACATTTTTCATATTGTAAACAAGATAAAATCAAACTACCTTCGAATAAATGCATACATCTTATTAAATATACCTCTCGAAATTTCCCTGATAAAATCGTATAGAACAGTTCCATTAAACTCATGATTGGAGGATAGTCTTTGTGGACAAGTAAATTAGAAGTTTCTACAGAATAAAAACTATTTAATCGAAACATTTCTTTGACCATTTTTCCCCAATGAGATAATTCATCCCAGTGCGTAAAGAATCGGTTGAAATCAAAAAGAAATACAATAAAATAAAGAAGGAGAAAAGCAAATACTCCTTTAGTAATATATTTTTCTTTTATTGTTTTTAAACTTTCTTTCTTTATAAGAATTTTTATTGGAAATAAGAAAGAAAATAAAATACATGCAAAAAATCCTATATAAAATGTTTTAAATAAAAATTGACTTAAAAATAAAACAAGAGCACTAATAATAAAAGTGAAAGGTAATACTCTTTCAAATTTTGTTTTCATAAGGGACATTAAAGAATAAGTAAAAAACAAAATGTACAATAAAGGAAAAAGAAATCCCATAAGATCACATCCGCTTAAATTGTAGCATTCGCTATATTAAATGTAAAGAAAAAAGAAAGTCGCTTTAAAGGACTTTGCTTAACATCTAAATCTATCTATTTTTGAAAAACTTTGATTATACTATCTTTTGTATTTTGTAAGCTAAATTCTTCACTCGTAATACGTGCTTCTTTTATAAGCCTATTTTTATCTTTCTTTTTCATATTTAATACTTCTTCTATTTTTATAGACAATTCTTTGTAATCATCTGCATGAAATAGTAAACCATTCTTATTCTCTTCTAAATAATGGCTAAACTTGTCGCTAGCAATTACTAAGGTTTGACAAGCCATTACCTCTAAACATGTAAGTTCTAGACTCTCACTTTTCTTTTTCGAAGGAAAAATAAAAGCTTCTACACTATTATAAATATTGACTAAATCGTCTTGCTCCGCAAATGGTTTTCTTTCTATTCTTTTTTGTAATCTATATTTTTGAATCAATTCATTTAATGTTTCTTCTTCTTTTCCACTTCCTATAATTAAGAATTTAATATCTTTTAATTCTTTCTTTTTATTTAACTTATTAATCGCTTGGATGAAAGTATCATATCCCATCTCTTTTTCAATAGGAAAGATATAGCCGAAATATTTTATTTTTCCATCCAAACCTGCTTTTTTCTTTGCCGTTCTTTTCTCTAATTTTATAAATTTTCCTGTGTCAACTCCATCTATTGCATAAACAACGATTTTATTTTTTGGCATGTGATACTCTTTCATTAAAGCTTTTTCACAATCTTTTGAAGGAGTTACAACCATATCTGCATGTTTTAAGAAAAATTTATTAAGTCTTAGATCCTTTTCTGATGCAGCGACCATATTATTTTTGGAAATATTTAAAACAAGTTTAGTATTTTTCGAAGTCATTATTGGAACGATTACTCCAGTTGTTGCATGTGAAATAAAAGGGACATAAATATAATCATAGTTTTCAAATAATGCTTTTAAAAATGAAATTCCATATAATTTTACATAAGAAATAAATTTCTTTAAATTTCCTTCTATTTTGGGTATAGCTACCAAATCAACGACGAAATCATTTCCATTCAATACCTCATATGTATTTTTTACAAATAGACCATACTCTGTATATTCTTTACTCGGATATATACTACTTACCATTAAAATATCTTTTTTCATACGCCCATTATCGTTTTTAGAAACTAAACATAATAAAGCTAAAAAAGTAGACACAAATGGACTCATGAATACATGTCCCATAAAGAAAGCTATAAGAAATAATAAAGCAAAAGTATACTTATAGTCGTTTTTTAATTGCATATTTTTTAAAACATAAACAAAGAAAATCAAATAGAAAAGCATACCAATCATTCCGATTGTATAAAAAATTGTAAAGATGTCCATTTCTATCTTTGGAATACTTTCTAATTTTGTATGACTAAAGCCCAACATTTTTTCTAAAGAATTTCCATTTAAATATACTTGATTTACGTCTTGTAATCTAGAAAATCGACCATGAAAAATGATATTATCAATATTTTCCTGTTGATTTAATGGTATCGTAAAATTAGGAATATCTATTTTTGGAAGATAAACAAGAATTGAGGAAAAAATAACTGCTATAAAAAGTAAAGACTCTAGATAATTCTTTTTTATAAATAAAACTATTTTTTCTCTCTTTGTAATAAGGAAATAAAGTAATAATGCGATTATACTTAAATAAAGTGTTTTTGTTCCCATAACAAAGAAAGCTAGTAGAATAAGTATAGTATAAATACCTTTTAACAAATAGCTATTACTTTCTACCAAGTAAGCAAAAGCAATTGGTAAAAGAATAATAAATACATTTGTAAGTTCATTCCCTTCATGAAAATAAGAGATATATAAATTATTAGCAGGAATTATTTTATTCATATTATGCCCCACTCCTATAAAATAAGGGATTAAACATAATAGTAAATAGAATAAAAAGACAATTGTAAGTGTTTTTTTAGTTATTTTTTCATTTTTATAATTTGTAAAAAATAGAATTAAAATTGGTAGATAAAAAATCTTGATTACATTTATAATATTCGAAAAAAAATTTACATTCATAGTTAACGTGTGAATACAATAAACAACAAAATAAATTCCTAAAAATGCAAAGATTTTTCTATGCGATGTATCTTTTAACAAATAAAGAACTGCATATCCTAAAAAAATCCCTTTAATGAATAATTCTATAGGAATACTTAATCCATTCCAGGTACAAATTGCTGCGAAAAAGTCTATAAATGGTAATAGCAAAATAAAGATATGCATAATATTTAATTTTTTTAATTTTGTCATATCCATTCACCTCGTTCTTTTTTATTATAACGTATAATGTCGAAAAAATAAATTCTTTACAATTTATCTAAACTGCAAATTTTTAAGTACGAATTAAGAGAATTGTTTTAAGCAAATTTTAAAAATGAAAAACTTTTCTTATTCTAATTTTTAAAATTCGTAATTTGTTTTTGTTTTTAAAAATTGCTATCTTGTTATTGCGAGGCGCAATGTACTAGCGTTTGCCACCTTAAAAGCAAAAATGAAACGAGGTGGTTACTTATGAAGAAAAAGGATTTTTTAATCACTGCTCTTCTTGTAATAATTATTCTATTAATCATTTTTGATTAATTTATAACTCTTTAGGGGGTTTTGGAATAAAAAAAACACTATCCTGTAAAAGGAAAGTGCCAGCTTTGGCAAGCATTTATACAAGTGTCTCGCTTAAATAAATAATAATATAATTTGCTATAAATGTAAAGGTGCTGAAGATATCTTTTTCTTTTTAAACACAAATATTTTACTAAAAATGTAGTTAGCAATCGTTACAACCGCTTGGCTTATCAATTTTCCAATCGTGTCACTTCCTGATAAAAGTGTGACATAAACAAACATGATTGCCATATCCATTAAAAGCGTCAGGATACGGGAAGCAAAAAAACTTATCACTTCTTTTAAATAATGATTGGATTTACTTTTGAATACAAAAATACGATTTGTTATATAAGCAAAAGTTACTGCAAAAAGCCAAGATATAATATTTGCCACTTGTATTTCTAAAGCATTTTTAGGATCTAAGAAAGTATGGACACAAATAAAATAAGTTGCTAAACTAACAATCGTTGTTAAAACTCCAACAATAAGATAATTAACTATTTCTTCATATTTTTTATATATGCTTTTTACTTTTTGAAACATTTTTTTTCTCCTTACTACGTTTGAATAAAATATCAGTTTTTAAAACAATGAATAAGAAGATAATCATTAAACCAATATAAATAAACATAGCATAATAGGTATCTCCTAATGCATAGAAAATAGATAAACCAGCAAATAAAATATCAATAGCATAAATCAGTAATAAGGAAGAACGAGTTGAAAATTGCATTTTTAATAATTGATGATGTAAATGTTGTTTGTCAGGTGTATTAAAGGGATTTTGTCCTTTTAATATCCTTCTTATTATCGAAAATGCGACATCTATAAATGGAGTTGCTAAGATAATTAAAGGAATAATTAATGACGTAAATGTGGCTGTTTTATACCCAAGTAAAGCTGTTACAGCAATAATAAAACCTAAAAAGTTGCTCCCCGTGTCTCCTACATAAATTCTAGCAGGGGGAAAGTTATATACTAAAAATCCTAAAGTTGAACCAAGCATTATCAAAGCAAGTGTAGTATCTAACCCTTCTTTTGCATTCATAATAAATGCAATAATAGAAATTGTTAAAAAATAAATAGAACTAATTCCAGAGGATAATCCATCTAATCCATCCGATAGGTTAATGGCGTTTATAATGGCAATAATCAGAATAATTGTGATTATAGAATTCCATGGTTCGATAATCGTTAAGTTTAAACCTAAAACACTTACAAAATCTAGAGAGATTTGTCCATAAAAAACAATTATTGCTGCTGCTATAATTTGGGCTAATAATTGATGCTTTGCTTTTAAAGGATTTATATCATCAATCATCCCCATTATAATCAGCAAGAAACTTCCAATAAGAATAGATAACATTTGCACACTACTTCGTGCATATAACATATACCCTAACAAAAAGGAAAAGAAAATAGCTAGTCCTCCAAGTGTAGGCATTGGAACTTTATTAAGACGTCTTTCATTAGGATAGTCTAAAGCTTTCACATGACGTGCAATACGTTCAACAATAGGTGTTACAATTAAACTACATAAAAATGTAACAAATACAATAATGTAGACATTATGACCGTTAACAAACATAGAATCACTTCCATTTTTATTATAACTGAATTAAAGAAAAAAATGAAGAAAAATGAATTTGTTTCTTTGCTTTCCTTACTTTTTAGAGGAAGTTTTGAAATAAAAAACCATCCTTTATTTTGAAAGGAAGGTATTTATATAATGCAAAGAAATTATTCCGTCTTATTCTTCACTTTTTTTGTACGTTTTTCTTTCTTCTTTTTCTCTTTTTTTCTATTCTCTAAAATATTGTACATGTCATCATTTGACTCAATTACTTGCTCTGTTTCTAATATTTCTGTTTCTTTATTTTTTGATTGCTTTTCTTTTTTATGTATTTTCTTCTTTTTACCCTTCTTTTTTAATAAACAAAGGATTAATAAAAAGGCAAATATTAGTCCACCACCAAAGGCGATGCAAGCATAAAGATAAATCTTTTGATCTTCTTTTAATGCATTAATTTCTTCTTGGTTCCAAATTTGAAAAGTTTGTCCTTTTGTATCATAACTATAATAGTCATACTCTCCTGTTTCTATATTCATTCCATAAACAACGACAAATCGACTATTTTCACTATATTTATAACAAGGAACTTCAACGGCATTTATAGTAATTGTTCCCTTCTCATAATTCGCTATTTTTTCAGGGAAATCCGTTAAGTATAGACTTAGTGTATTTGAATTAAACTCATTATAAATTTTATATTCATTCTTTTCTTTATCATAGATAGCAAGTAAAATATTTCCTGATTCGTCTTTTAAGCCCACTAAAGTAAAACCATTTGCTTCATTTTTAAAAGCAGGTACTTCAATTTCTCCGATTGTAATTGTAGTATCTTCATAAGCTAGTGGTTTGGTAATAATATCTACACGTTTTATTACTACATAATTTTGATTGCCTATTTTTACAGTAATTGGATTTAAGTCTTCCACTTCTATATTGACAACATAAGTTTTGGTACTACCATTTTGGGCAGCAACTACAATTTCAAAACGGTTATTTCCTTCTACAACTTCATGTTCTCCATCTCCACTTATTGTTGCGGTATTATCATTTTTTGTTGCTATAATATTTACGCTCGTAACATCTGATGGAATTGATAAATTGTATTCCAAAGTATCTTTATTAAATTCTGGGGTTAATTCATATCCTTGTACACCTAATGCTTTTAAATTATTATCTTTACTATAAGTCGCCTCTAGCTCTGCTTGTGTCATTAGTCGCATAGAAAGACCACTAGAAGATAAAGACATTTGACTTAAGTCTGAGAATGCATATGCTGCATAACTATTAACAGAAACTTTTGTAGAACCGCTTTTTAATACTTTAAAAGTAAAGGTATAGCTTTTTGACTTTATCGCTGATGAGGAAGAAGCAACCATAGAAGTTCCATTTCCTTCTGCACTACTACTAACTAATGATAAATAAGATTTATCATAACTTAAATCCATTTGCCAACTTCCTATTACCGCACTGTTACTAGAAAGTGTAACTGTAACCTTAACATTATTTCCAACAACGGCTGTGCCAGATCCTGTTACTCGTATTGTTCCACTCGCAGCATTCGTTATGATGGGAAATAGCAATAAGGTTACTAATCCTAAAAGTGCAATTTTAATTTTTTTCATAATTCCTCCTATTGATTAATTGTATATAATCCTAAAATATTTTTTTGAATTTGTAATAAATCTAATGCATTGATTGTTCCATCTCCTGATGTATCTCCAGCTAAGAAAGTAGCACCAGATAAGGAGTAAGAACCTAAAATATTTTTTTGCACTTGCAATAAATCTAGAGCATTGATTGTTCCATCTCCTGATGTATCTCCTTTGACTACTGCTTGTAGCACTTCCGTAGTAGAACTGTTTGAAACGGAAACTTTAAATCCTGTTCCAATTGTACCAGATTCTACACGAGATCCACTGGCATTTGTTACAAAAATATTGGAACTACCACTTACTGCTTGCAAGGAACTTATAATTGTCGACACATCAGTACCGGCAGGTATTCCCGCCATATAACCATTTGTATATTTATATCCACTGGAAGTAACAATGGTACTTATTGGTAAAGAATTAGCATTACTTGAATCATCCCCCGATGCTCCACTATTACTATTGGTAATCGTCGCATTCATATTGTTATATATAGGGATATAAAACGTAAATCCAAGATTTAATATCTGTAATGTACTATAAGAAGAATAGGTCGTTTTAGATTCATCACTCGGAGCAGAAATATTAGTCATATATTGATGAATATAAAGATTACTAGATACTGAAGGAGCAACATTAAATTTTTGCAAATAAGTTGTATATTGCCCTACATCAATATAATTAGAAGCTAATAATTTAGCGGCTCCTTGAATCGCCAAAAGAGGGGTCGTCCATCCACGTTGTTCCGCATAAGCAATACCACAATTTGTAGCTCCTGTACTCGTTGCACAAGAATCATTGATTCCATAATTAAAGAAATTATAGACACCATGCGTTCCACTATATAAATCTTGCAAACTGTTACTTGTTCCTAACTCTTTATTCATCCTTGAAGCTAAGAAAATAGGACTTACGTTTGTACTACTTCCTGCACTCGTTGTAATTGATGCTAAATCAACGCCTCTATTTAAATTATATTTATAAAATTCACTACTTCCAATAATTGCCTTTACTCCTGTTGGATAATAACTAGAAATAGCAGAATCATATTTTAAATAATTAAATTGAAATATATATTTTTCATCAAACCAGTTTCTTGGATCCATATAAAGTGCAACAGCTGTTTGACTGGCTGGATACCAAGACTTTGCATAATCTCCATTACAAGAAGTATCTATATAATTATAATTAGTCGAAGAAGCAAACGAAATATAACTTTTCTTACAGGCACTTTCTTTTTCAACAGCAGTAGACCAATCCAGATTTGTTACTATCGGTTGAAAATTCCAATTGGGATATTTCTCTTTTAAACTACATAACCCTGCCCAATAACTAGAAGGAAAACCTAAATTTGATAAATTTCTTTCACAATCGGTTGTTGGTGCTAATCCATCTGTAGAAACCGCAACAACACTAAGTAAAGTCGAACAAACATAACCTGTTGTGCTATCATTATAAACAATTTTATACCATCCAGGACTACAGCCAGTACCTGTATATACATTATTATCCGCTAAATAATATTTAGAACCAGATTTTAAAGTTGTAATTTCAGAAGTATTTGTTCCAGGAGAAACTCTTAAACTCGCATTGTTATAAGTCACTATTGCAACTTTTGAACTCGCCGATACTTTTGGCAAAGCTAAGAAAAATGCAAATAGAAAACAAAGTGCCAGTATCATTTTTTTTTGCATTTTTTCTTCACCTACCTTTATCTTTTTATTTAGTATAACATTTTTCGACATTATTTTAAAGTATAAGTTCTATTTGTAAAGTAAATGATTATTGTATTTATCTTTCATTTCATTATATAATAATAAAATAAGAGAGGATATGACAACGAATGAAAATACTATGGAAAAAAATTAAAAATGCCAATCGATTTGCTTTAGCCATTTATCTTTTGTCCAATATATTATATTTTATTGGATATGTTTTATTCGCTAAATGTCTGCTTAATTTAGTAGGTATTGAAACTTTTATTCGTGTTCTTTTCCTTATCGTGTCCCTTCTTTGGTTGATGGTTTATTTCTTATTTGGTTTATC
The DNA here is from genome assembly GCA_964430695.1 of uncultured Muribaculaceae bacterium. Lineage (GTDB taxonomy): Bacteria > Bacillota_I > Bacilli_A > RF39 > UBA660 > MGBC108787. The sequence goes on from CAYSFO010000002.1 coordinate 51,645, forward strand.
CACTATGCTTGTAAGAAAATATAAAAAATTTATTGTTCTTACGATAATTCAACTTATTTTATTTATTGCCATGCTTTTTGTATCTATCTTTATCAATAAGATTTATAGCAAACTAGAAATGATTTCTTCTCAAGAATATACACTTTATACAACAAATTTAATTGCTTTAAATAAAACAGAGTTAACAAATACTAGTAAATTAGGAATGATTGATAATAATGAGGACATTGAAGGATATGTTCTTGCAAACAGTTTAAAAGCAAAAGAAAATTTAAAACAAAATGTAACCTATTATGATGATTATTACTCTATGCTAATTGCTCTATATAAGGGAGAAGTTGATGCTATCTTTGTTTCTAGTAATTATGCCATCATTTTTAGTAGTGAAGAATCTTATGAAAATATTGCCCAAGAAACAAAAGTATTATTTACCTATAGTGAAGAAATGAAAACAAAAACAATTACTAATACTAATAAGAAACTAACAGAACCCTTTACTATTCTTTTAATGGGTGTGGATTCTGCAACCGATGGACTAAATGCCAATGCGGCTTTTAACGGAGATACTTTAATGCTTATTACATTTAATCCAAATACTTTAACGGCAACTATGTTTAGTATTCCAAGAGATACTTATGTCCCCATTGCTTGTAATAACAATCGTTCTCATAAGATTAATTCCTCTGCTGCTTACGGAACAGAATGTGTCGTTAATACCGTTCAAAATCTAGTAGATATTAATATTGATTACTATGCCAAAATTAATTTCAATGGTGTGATTGATTTAGTTAATGCTTTAGGTGGAATCGATGTTGATGTTGAAGAACCAGACTATAACACTTATGTTAAACGATATGGACAGGGTAGATTATGTGAAAGTAATTCTTTTAGAGATATGAACAATTTAGTTTGTATGAATACGGGAATGCAACATTTAAACGGAGAACAAGCACTTGCTTATGCTCGTAACCGTCATGGCTTTTTAACAAGTGACCTAGCTCGTAACAAACACCAACAACAAATTGTTGAAGCCATTGCAAAACAAGTATTAAAGATTCGAAACTTTAGTGATTTTGAAAAATTACTAGAAGTCGTTGGTAAAAATATTGCAACAAATTTATCAACAACGCAAATGCTTTCTTTTTATCAAACCATTAAAAACATGTTTGTAGAGGGATTGAAAGGAAAAGATTTTATTTCCATCCAAAAGACATATTTAGAAGTTTATAATTTACCTATTATAGCCAGTGGTTTAACATTATCAGCACTTGGATATTATGATGATAGTTTAAAGGCGATTAAAGAGGCCTTAGAAGTAAATTTAGGTATTAAAAAAGAGGAAATGATTAAAACATTTGCTTATGATTACAATGAAGAATACACCTCTCCTATTGTTGGTAAAGGATTAACGGGTGGAAAACTCGAAAGCACTATTCCAAACTTAAAAGGAAACACGGTAAGTTTTGCACAAGAATGGGCAGCAAATAATAACATAAATTTAAATGTTGAATTCACTTGTAGTACAGATACTCCTGGTTTAATTGGAGATCAAAGTGTAAGTGCTGGGATTTCTATGAAAAGTATCTCTTCTCTAACAATTTATGTAAATGAATTTTGTAGTGATTCAACTGCATCAAATAATAGCCATACAAATACGAATAATGCTGATGATAATACAAATAATAATAATAAAGAGGATGAGGATGAAGAAATTATAAATACGATTCCTGGAAGTCCATCCAATAAAAATGATAAAGAAGATGAATAAAGAATCATCTCTTTTCATTTGTAAAACCACTGTAGGTTTGCTATTATAAAGCAAAGGAGATTCATAAATGAAAGAATATACAAAGAATCAATTACAACGTTTCAGAATTGCACTTATTTTAAGTAGCAAAAAAAGAAATCAATATATTATAAAGCATAAAATATTTAAAGAGATTGGAGACAATTTTTTCTTTCAACCAAGATTTATTCCCACAGATCCAAAACTCATTAAATTTCATAATAATGATATTATTACTAGTAATGTTACTTTTGTAAACCATGATATATTTCACCTCGGATTAAGTAAATTAGGAAAAGGAGAATTTTATTATAAAATTGGTTGTATAGAAGTGATGGATAATGTTTTTATAGGTTGCAATAGTACGATATTAAGTAATATAAGAATTGGTCCGAATGCTATTATTGCTGCAGGCAGTGTTGTTACAAAAGACGTTCCCCCAAATAGTGTAGTTGCAGGAGTACCTGCCAAAGTCATTGGAACTTTTGATGATTATATAAAGAAAAGATTAGAAACAAATCGACTTTATACTTATGATGCCCTTTGGACTATGTTTGAAAAAGAAAAAAACAACGGGAATTAATTCTCGTTATTTTCTTGTATTCTGTGTTGAATACCTGAAATTTGTAACTTTCTTGCTAAATTGTTACTAGCATAAGACTCTATGACACTTATTTTTTCTTCTAATGTTTCCTCAGGATTATGTAATGTTTCATATACAAATAAATCCATATTTTCTATTCCTTCTACTTTAGGAATTTCTGCTTGTATTTCACGTGGAGCATCATGATCTATAGTACCAACGATTACATAAACAGGCGCTTCGTCTTTAAATGCTAAATAAGCTTCTGTTATACTATTGTCTTTATTTTTTATTCTTCCTAAGAAAAGAGGATTATAATATGTTTCTACTGGTAAACCTTCTACATCAAAATGAGTAAAGTTTTTTGTAAATTCAGTATCCTCTTGTTCTGGTACTATTTCACCATACTCTCTTCCATGTTTTTTAAGATATTTTTGTCTCCAACTGTTTGACATTTTAAACCACCCTAATTTCAATATTACTATATTTAATCAGAATTGGCAATTGTTGTTTGGCTTTTCGCATTTAAAGAAAAATCAGCAAATTCTTTTCTCTTAAATAATGGATAAGCGGCAGCTCCTATCATTGCCGCATTATCTGTACAATATTTTTTATTTGGAATATTTAAGTTCACATTATATTTATCAGCAACTTTTTTTATTTCATCTCTTAAATTATTACTAGCAGCAACTCCCCCTGCAATAATCAATTCTTTCACTTCTATATTTTTTAGAGCAAGTTCTACTTTTCTTGCCAATTCATCAAAAGCAACCGTTTGAAAACTACAAGCTAAGTCAGCCTTTCTTATTTCATTTCCTCTTTGGCGTTCATTATGTACTAAATTAATGATGGCGCTTTTTAAACCGCTAAAACTAAAATTATACGTATTATCATTTACTGGTTTTGGAAGTGAATAGGTAGGTTTACCCTCAAGAGCTAACTTTTCAACATTGGGCCCTCCAGGATATTTCAAATCCAGTACTCTTGCTACTTTATCAAAACACTCTCCTATTGCATCATCTAAAGTGCTTCCAAGAATCTTAAATTTGTAATCATCTTCCATTAAAATTAAATCGGTATGTCCCCCACTAACAGCTAAAGCAAGAAGAGGAAAAGTAAGCTTATTTTCAATGGCATTTGCGTAAATATGTCCAATGGTATGATTAACCGCAATTAAAGGTTTTTTATAAACAAAAGCTAAGGTTTTAGCAAACTCTACTCCAACCAGCAAACTTCCAAGCAAACCAGGAGCATATGTTACAGCAATTGCATCAACTTCTTCTAAAGTGATTTTACTTTTTTTCATGGTTTCTTCTAAGACGAGAGTTATGTTTTCTGTATGCATACGAGAGGCGATTTCTGGAACGACTCCTCCATATTCGGCATGCGTATCCATTTGTGTAAGCACTGTAAAAGAATCAATAAAACAACCATTTTTCACTATTGCCATACTTGTTTCATCGCAGGAAGATTCAATTGCTAAAATATATACATCTTTCATTTTTCAAACCTTCTTCCCATTAAATAAGCATCCTCTGTATCATAATACTCTTTACGTACATGGATAATAGAAAATCCAAATTTTTCATATAGAGAAATAGCTGCTTCATTACTTTTACGTACTTCTAACGTAATCATTTTTACACTTTCTTTTAAATCTGTAATCATATAATCTAATAAACAACTCGCTATTTTTTGATGACGATATTCTTTATCCACAATAATATCTAAAATATCTGCTGTACTTTCTAATTCTGTATACATGATAAATCCAATCACTTTTTTATCTTTTTCATAAACTAAAATTTTTGTATATTTATTATTATAAATTTCTAAAAGATCATTTGTTTTAGAAAAATTCTCTGTGATTTCATTTCCTAATTTATAAATCTCTTCAATATCTGAAATAGTAAAACTTCTAATCATTTTTGAACCTCTATCTTTTTTACATATAATGGATTTACTGCATGAGGATTTATACTCTCTATTTTTTTAGCAAACTTTTTTACTTTTAAATAATCAATCTCTATATTTTCTATATAATTTTCTTTATTGTGAATCGCATTGTATTCACTATTTTTTAAATAGTTGTATTCCTCTAATAAAGTATTTTCTTTACTAAAATGTCCTATAAATACACCATTTTTTTCTCTTTCTACAATATGAACTTCTTCATGGGTAAAAGAGACTGCTTTAATCAGTAAGCTAGACATCACTTTAACCGGTATTTGTAATGTATAAGCTAGCGTTTTCGCAATCGTGACACCAATTCTTACTCCTGTAAATGAACCTGGACCATTTACAACGATAATATCCTTTACTTCTTTTACATCTATACTTGCTTCTTTTAAAGTATCTATAATAATTGGCATCGTTGTTATACTATGATTAAAATTTGATTCTATTTCTTTTCTTTTTATAATTTTATCTTCCTTATATAAAATTATATTAATGTACCCACTATGTGTATCTATATACAATGTATACATAAAAACCCTCCCTTTTTTTAGTTACATAAAAAAACTCGTTTATCGAGTTCTATTATAACACACGATCACACAAATCTTCATATTGTTTTCCATGCGGTTCAAATATAAGTACTCTGGTATTTTCATCAATTACTTTAAATTTAATATCTAATCTTTCTTCAGGTAAGCAATTACAAATTAAATCAGACCATTCAACTATAGAAACTCCACCACGTTCAAAATATTCATCAAAGCCAACATTTTCACATGCACCTTCTAAACGATATACATCCATATGAAATAAAGGCATTTCTCCATCTAAATATTCTTTTACTAAATTAAATGTAGGAGAAGTAACATTTTCCTCTATTTCTAAAGCACTGGCAAACCCTTTAACAAAGACAGTTTTTCCACTTCCCAGTTCCCCTTCTAGGCAAATGACCATATTTGGAAACTTTTCACTTTCTATATTTTGTGCTAATTCTAACGTATCTTGTTCGCTTCTTGATGTAAATCTATAGTCCATTATTATCACCTATAAATATTATAACAAAAGATAAGAAATGAATTCAATATATTATACAGAGTTTGACAACAAAAAAAGAATTTTATTTCTTCTCCTAACAGACAACTAGATTAGTCTTACTACTTATTCTTACAAGTACAAACAGCTTAGATTTTTATATTTGGGGGTTTTGGAAAGTAGGAGGAGGCAGTTATGAACAAAGAATATGTGCTTATTTTAGTATATGTACTTCTAGTAATTATAATTATGTTAATCGTTGTTATTCTTCGATTAGTATAAAAAACAGACGCTAACCAAAAACATGCATAAATATACACTTTAAATGGTATAGCGTCTTTAATCCAAACGTAAGGCGTTATCAAAATTGGTAACACTTACAATTTAATTATAGTCTTTTTTATATAAATTACAACTACTTTTTTTCTTCTATTTTTATTTCATAATTACATGCTTTTAATATTTTTAAAAACATTTTTAAATTGATTTCGTTTACTCCACCTTCATATCTCGCATATTGCTGTTGCTTTATCCCTAATTTACTTGCTAATTCTTGTTGGGAATATCCTCTTGATTTTCTAAGAATTTTTAAATTGACTATATTCATGATAACACCCATGGCTTTGCCTTTGTTCCAGATCCACTAGCCGCCGCGACTCCAGCCTTTAGAGTAACGATAGGGCGAAGATAAGCATAGGAGTAGGTGGGGCTATCGTACAAGGAACCCCAGTTACTGCCGACTAGGGAGCTATTAACCACGTCCCCATCAGGATAAACGACACGTCCGTTGAAGTACGAGTACTGATCGTCAAGTGACTGAAAGAAACGGGAAGCTAACCAGTAAATAGTTGCAGTCGTTGTGGCAGTTACTTTATTCGCTACCAATGTTCCTACTGCTGTTTTTACTAATTCGGTATCTGTTTCATATTCTATATCTCCACATCCACTTGTTTCTTTACTATTATCTGTTGTATGACTTGTTCCACATGTTTCTTTGGATAATGTTGCTGTTAGAAATTCTGTTTGACCATTGAATCCCATATGTCTTGTTGTGAGTGTATATTCATAGTTAGCATATAGACTTGCTAACGTATTTAGTGCTCCAACGAAATTTTTATACCCTGTTTGTCCATTAAATGTAACTGCTGTACTTGATACATATTCGGATACCATTTCGATTGTTCCATCATTATTAATTCGAATGATTCTCCATAGTTTTAGTTCACTCGGTTTGATAGTAACAGTACTTGTATGTCCAGTGAGAGCTTTTGGTACAACATAAGAAGCTATGGTTGGTGTCATTTGGACATACTCTCCTACTTGAGCAGTTGCTGCTAGTCCTGTTTTCGTAGTTGCCGTTGTATCTCCTACACATCCTTTCGTTCCTTTTACCCCAAATATTGTGACTCCACAAGCTATATTTCCTGCTTTTAAGTTACTATCTCCTTTGATTGTTTGTGCTCCACTTAGGTATTGACTTGCACTTATTGTTTGATTACTTGTTCCTGGGGTATAGGTTGATGCTCCTTTGCTTGGTATTGTTCCCGTTACTTTTGCTCCATTTACATACGCTGTTTTATCTTTTAGTATTTGTGCTGCTGTTGCATCTGCATCACTTGTATAGGTTCCTGTGACTCCTCCTATACTTTGGCCTTGTGCTATTTTTGATGCTGGTATTTCTAATGTTCCTACTACTAACTTTCCTTGCACATACGCACTCTTTCCACTTAGAATACTATCTGCTGTCGCATCTCCACTTGTACTACATATATTTAAGCTCCCATTTAATTCATCTAATGCACTTGTTACTGTATCCTCTTGGTATAGAACTTCATCACTTGTTATTGCTTTTACTTGTGGTATTGTTATTAATGTTATTAATATTATTGTTTTTATTATCCTTTTCATATACTACCTCTCTCTATCTCGTATTCTATACTTCCATAGTCACTTATATTTCTCCATAATAGCAACTTATTCTTTCTTCCCCTTCGATTTCTTTATCTATGATACTATAACACTTGCTATTTGATTCCATTTATTAGTTCTATTATATGGAAGGTCAGGGACATCCTAAGGCTTTCCTTGAAACTGTATTTTCTTCATCCATTTTATGATAACACCCAAGGTTTTGCTTTCGTTCCCGATCCAGAACTAGCAGAGACTCCAGATTTTAGAGTGATGATAGGCCGAATCGCAACGTAATGGTTGGAGCTGCTGAGGTTCATATACCCATAGTCATACAGGTCGACGCCGAGAATAGTCCCAGAAGTGTACACGATATGCCCGCGCCAGTAATAGCTCGTGGAACTGATATAGTAGAAAATACGCGAAGCAAGCCAATAAGTTGTTGCAGTCGTCGTGGCAGTGACTTTATTTGCTACTAATGTTCCTACTGCTGCTTGCACTAGATTAGTATCCGTTTCATATCCTATATCTCCACATCCACTTGTTTCTTTACTATTATCTGTTGTTGAACTTGTTCCACACGTCTCTTGAGATAATGTCGCTGTTAGGAATTCTGTTTGTCCATTATATCCCATATGTCTAGTCGTTAGTGTATATTCATAGTTTGCATACAGACTTGCTAATGTATTTAGTGCTCCTACTAAATTTAAGTATCCTTCTTTTCCATTAAATGTAACTGCTGTACTTGATACATATTCTGATACCATTTCTATTGTTCCATCATTGTTGATTCTTATGATTCTCCATAATTTCAATTCACTTGGTTTTAAAGTAACCGTACTCGTAGCTCCAGTGAGAGCTTTTGGCACAACATAAGAAGCTATGGTTGGTGTCATTTGAACATACTCTCCTACTTGAGCAGTAGCGGCTAATCCTGTCTTTGTAGTTGCCGTTGTATCTCCTACACATCCTTTGGTTCCTTTTACCCCAAATATGGTAACTCCACATCTTATAGCATTAGGACTTAAAGCAATATCTCCTTTGATTGTTTGTGCTCCACTTAGATATTGACCTGCACTTATTGTTTGATTTGTTGTTCCTGGGGTATACGTTGCTGCTCCTTTGCTTGGTATTGTTCCTGTTACTTTTGCTCCATTTACATACGCTGTTTTATCTTTTAGTATTTGTGCTGCTGTTGCATCTGCATCACTTGTATAGGTTCCTGTGACTCCTCCTATACTTTGGCCTTGTGCTATTTTTGATGCTGGTATTTCTAATGTTCCTACCACTAACTTTCCTTGTACATATGCCGTTTTTCCACTTAGGATTTCTTCTGATGTGGCATCTCCACTTATTGCACATATGTTTA
>CAYSFO010000003.1:0-54368 GCA_964430695.1 uncultured Muribaculaceae bacterium
ATTACAAAGTTTTTCTATTTTATTTTTACATTCAGATAAATATTTTTTATCTCTATGAATTAATATCATATCATCCATATATCTCACATAGCATTTTATCCCTAATTGTTCTTTAATATAATGATCTATTTTATTTAAGTATAAAAGTGCAAACCATTGGCTTGATTGATTCCCAAGTGGTAGTCCAATATTTGCATTATCAGGCTGTTCTTTAATTAACTTCTTTATTATCCACATTTCATCATCTGAAAAATCTATTTCTTCTAATAAATTTATTAATATATCATGATTAATACTAGGAAAATATTTACGAATATCGCATTTTAAGAAATATACATTATTATTGCTTCCCTCCAAATATTCTTTCCTTAAAAATTTATGTAATCTATCAATTGCAAATGTTGTTCCTTTACCTTTTCTACATGCACAATTATCATATATCAATTTTCTTTCTATTTTAGGTTTTAAGCACACATCGCAAAAGCATCTAACCATAACCCTATCTTTAAATGGTAAAGCTTCAATCAATCTCTCCTTAGGTTCATAAATGTAAAATTTCTTATATTTACCTAATTTATAATTTTTAGTTGTTAATTCTTTATTTAAATTATTTAAATTAACTGCTAAATTAGATTCAAAACGAATAACTTCTCCCTTATGTTGTTTAGACATTCTACAATTTTTATATGCACTATACAAATTTTCAAAAGTAAAAATTTCATCTAATTTCATAGTTACCTCCAAAAAAATAAACACTCCTTATAACGCACAAAGAGCAAATTACTCGTTGTTTGTGTGAGTGTTTCTGTATTCTTCCATCGCACTAAGATTATACCTTTTAGCGATTAGAAAAGAAGAAAATTCCTTCACCTTACAATACTGATATATTTTGCTTAAAATATATTTCTCTGATTTGTTTTCTGAATCCTATAAATGATTCCTTCAAAAGTGAATCTGGGCGAGCCCCACCATTGCGTTTATTAACATTGTTCCAATTTCTATTACCATTTTTGTTAACGACGCGCGCGTGCCAAAAACCAAAAGGGGCTCAAAAGACACAACGCACAAAAATAAATTTTCTCCTTAATTAAAGGTCTTTCAACCTGAAATCCTAATTTCTTTTCCGCCATCTTTCATCATCACTTTTCTTCCAAGCAACAATTAAATTAATAGTTTCTGCTAATTGCATTGAAATTTGTTTATATTGTTTTGTTAAAATACAACCAGAACTCTCTGATACCATAGCTATATATCCTAATAGCTTTAGTTTTACTATTGCCTCTTTTTGATAATGTTCTCTTTTTGATTTATTTGTGGCTGAATCCATTCGTATAAAATTTGCTTCCAATAGATATTCAATAGTATCTAAACAATAATTTTGCATACGATTTACAAATACTCCTCTAAACTTCTTTGGTGATTTTTCTGTTACTGCAATTACATAAGCACATAACTTTTTAGCAACTGTAATAACAACTAAATCATTTGAATTAGATGGTATTTTTTCAATTGTTTTTAAATCCTTATCTTCCAATTCTATTTTTTCTTTCATCTTTTTTTCATTAAACTTTTTACTTTCAGCCATAGCTATTCCTTTCTTAATTGCAACAGTATCATCAACATCATTTGCAGATGTTGTAACAACCTCAATTTCTTTAGGAATTTTTAAATTATTTGATCTACTGACTTGCAACACATTATCACAGCCTTATCTATAAACTAAATTACAATACAAAACACTTCCATAGTATTAGAAGTGTCTTAAAAAGGTAGATTTAGGTACTGCTAATTACTACTACTACTTACAAAAGTTACTCTTAATTATTTAAAAAATAACTTACAACCGATAGTTCTAAAACTATCCATAACAATGTTTTTCTTATATCTTTTTTCTCAATAATATTACTTATACAATATTCTTTTATATATGAAATCTTTACAGGTAATTCAATTTCTCTACCGTTTATACCTATTGTTTTTAAAATTAAATCTGATGCTACACAACTTCCTTCTTCAAAGATAGCTCCATCTTCTTCATTGTTATCATAGAAAAATTCAGTTACATCATCTACCAATCTCTTATTTTCACTAAATTTATCTGCTTTACCACTTTTCTTTATTTCCTCTAATTTTTCATTAATTAACTGTTCCAATACATTTTCAGCATCATCATTAGATAAGTCATTTAAAGAAGAGGTAAGTTTTTCTAAATCATAATAATATTGAATTGAGGTAATAATTTTAATCTTGTCATCTAAAACTTCAGATATTTTTTTAACATATTCGTTTAAATTTTCTTTTTTCATATCTAGCTCCTTTTATTTTATAATATCTACCTTTTTGTTTTAGCACAAAACTCAACATTTTTTCCTCTTTTATTCCGCTATAATTCATATAACCTACTACATAGTTAGTATGGTTCGTTTTTCATAAACTTATTACAATAGTAATAAGTAAAGGAAGGATGTGATGACAATTAAATTAAAATCTAATGCTCGTAATATTCTAGCAAATAATATTGTTTACTATAGATTACAAAAAGGTTGGTCCCAAGAAGATTTTGCAGATAAGCTTGGAACTACACCTACTTATGTATCTAATTTAGAAAACGCTAAAAGAAATACTAGAATTGACTATATTGATCACATCGCAACTGTGCTTAATGTTGAACTTTTCCAATTATTTGAGAAAAGAGAAAACATTGAAAATCGCCGTATTCCTAGGCGATAAAGAATACAATTAAAGGTATTCTTTTTTGTGCCAATTTAATTATAACATAAACTAATAATATCAAACAACAAATTTGCTCGTTGTGAACGAGCAGTTTTAAAATGATATTTCCTATAAAATTATGCATAGGAGGTATTCATGTGAAAAATAGTTATGAACTTTTTGCCTTAATAGGTCAAAATATGAAATACATAAGAAAAAGTGTTATTGGTAAATCTCAAGAACAAATGGCTGATGATGTTGATATGAGCCGTAGTTTTTTGTCTCAAGTTGAAAGTCCTAATGTAGATGTTGGAATTTCACTAGATACCTTATTCTTTCTTGCTCAAAAATATAATTTTGATATTAGAAAATTTTTTGATGGTTACGAAAAACTTATGGATAATAACAAAGATGCAAATTAAAGCATCTTTTTTTATTTAAGAAGTTCTTTTAATACAGAATAAATAACATTTACTACAATAGAATTACCTGCTTGATGATAAAGATTAGTTTCAGTACATACTTTACTTGCCTTATCAAAATCATCATCATCAAAACCCATTAATCTCCAAGTTTCTCTTGGAGTTAGTTTTCTTATTTTCATTATTTCAACACTCCTTCTACTACTATTTTACTATTATCAGTTGTATTACTAGCTGTTAATGTTGGTGAATTTCCATATACGGAAAATAATCGTGAAGATATTTCAAATTTAGTATGTTTATCTTTTCCACATACACCACCAGTAAAATATTTATTCATATCAACTTCATATTCTATATCATTTCTATTTTTATGTTTAAATATTCTTTTATTATCTTTTTCTACATAATTTGAATTAGTTAAATAGTATTTTTCATCTACATCTTCTTCAAGTAAATTTTTCAATATTACATCATTTTTAATTTTATCTGGAAATTTAAACTCTTTTTGATTATCTAATATTGCAACTAAAAAATACCTCGTTCTTGTTTGAGGTATTTCATAATCAGTAGCACATAATAATTCATCATATAATGTATATCCTAAATTCATTAAATCTTCTTTAAATAAATTTAATGTATCTTTAAACTTCTTACTTGTAATCATAGCTACATTTTCAAATATAACATACTTAGGTTTTCTTTTTACTTCCCTAAGTAATCTAATCATCTCCCAACCAAGTGATGACCTTGTTGAACTTTCAAAATTAAAACCACGCATTTTACCAGCACATGATATATCTTGGCACGGAAAACCTCCCACCCAAAGATCACAATATGGTAATTCTTTGCCTTGTATATCTGTTATACTCCCTAAATTCAAATTCTCATCTACATTATGAATTGCACAATAACTCTTTATTGCATTTTTATCAATTTCAGAAAAAAATTCAACTTTATAATCTTTTATAACTCCTTCATTTTTTAATCTTTCTAATGCTTTTTCTGGACTTCCTATTCCACTAAAGAATGTTCCAATTTTAACTATATTTTTATTTGTCATTATATCATTCCCCCTTTTTCTTTTTATAACAAATAAAAAAGCTCTCATTTTGAGAACTTTAATAAAATATACAAATTTTATACTATATTTTAACCAAATAATTACTATTTTTAATAGAAACGAGAAATATCAAATATCTTTAAACCCCTGTATTATAAGGCATTTTTAATACTTTCCTATATTTTGGGTACAAGCTTCAATCTCCCCCCCCAGATGACTATTTCTGGTTGGGAGGTTTAAATTTGTTCTTTTCATTTTCTTTTCCTCCTCTATTATGTATTTATAATACCATACTTTTTAATAAATTTGTAAATTAATTTTTAAATTGTTAAATAAAAAAGAAGCTTCACATGCTTCCTTATGTCTAATTTGGTAATTTTACAATAATATCACTTTCTGGAAAAGCAGCACATGGATGAATATAATTTAATTCACGATCTCCCGCTTGTAAATTCCCCTCAAAAGTTTTTACTTTTCCACTAATAAGTTTACTTCTACAAAAACCACATTCTCCAACATGGCATTTACTTGGTGCTACAATTCCACTCTTTTCTATAGCACTTAATATGGTTTCTTGTCCGTTACATTCCATCTTTATTTCTTTGCCATGCGTAATAACTGTTAAATTATAATCCTCTGTACTTTTTAAATCAATTTCTCCCATAAATAAATCATGACGAATATATTTTTTTTCTAATTCATAATTTTTTAATATTTCATTCATATGATCATACAAAGCAGTAGGACCACAGACAAAGAAAGAATTCTCCTCTTGTAGGTAGGAATCAATTAAATCTTTTTCTATAAATCCAGTCTTAAATTTATCATTAACTTCTTCACTAAGGATACAAACTAATTTTACTTTTTTCGTTTTACTAACTATATTTTCTAGTTTTTCTTTAAAAATAAGATCTTTACTTGTTTTGGCGCCATAAAGGATCGTTAACTGAAAATCTAAGGTACCATCAAGAATGGCTTCTGCCATCGATAGAAATGGAGTAATTCCACTCCCACCAGCAATAGCAATCACATGATTCGCATCTCGAAGATTCTCATAACAAAACTCTCCTGCTGGTGCACTAATTTTAAAAGTATCTCCAACATCTACGATATCAAAAAAATAATTTGAAACAATTCCATTTGGAACTTTTTTTATTGTTATTGTGTATTTATTTTGAAGAGCTAGTTTTGGACTACAACTAATGGTAAAAGGACGATGATAAATACCCCCTCCAATACGCACTTCAACACTTATGTATTGTCCTGCTTTAAAATAAGCCAATTTTTTCGTTTCTGTTTCTACATCAGGAACAAGAACAAAGGTTTTTACATCTTCTGTTTCTTTAATAATTTCAGCCACTTTCACATGTTGTACCGTAGGATGTAAATAGGAAGCAAGTTCGTTAATAGTAAACTTCGTATTCATATTTTTAGAAGAAGATTGTTGAATAATTTTTTCTCGATCATTACTGATATTTTTAAATTTTTCCATATCTTTAGTTCCTAAACCATTTAAAACTACATTTGACATTATGCTTCCTCCTTCCTTATATCTTTTAAAGTAAGTGTTGATGCATTTTTTCCAGATAAATATGTTGAACTATATCCAGATAATCTTGTACCAAAACCACCACAAAATCTTAAATTAGGGATGTATTGTTCATGCCTTGTATTCATTATTCTAGGAAGTAAATTATCTAAACCCGTTGCTTTATAGCCGTAAATCACACCATCTGGATGCCCTCCATACCTTGCAAAAGTAACAGGAGAAGCTATTTCTATTTCCTCGATATAAGGTCGAATACTAATCTTTGTAGTTTCTTCAAACGTGTCTATGATTATTTCCGTAATTTTTTCTTTTAACACAAAATAATTTTCCTCTGTAACTTGTTTTGAAAAAACATCTCCAAAAAACATAGAAGAAAAATGCATAATCGTAGTTCCTTTAGGAGAATATGAAGGGTTCGCATTATTGTAAACGGTAACTACACTACTACCATGATTAATTTTACTCATATTTTTAAATTCTTTATCGCTATCCAATGAATGAAATAGAGTATAATTATAATCCTCTAATCCTAAATCCTTAGCACTTTGGTTTAATCCCAAGAAAATAGAAAATCCTCTCGCCCCTAAAACACGAGAATTTGTAAGTTTCAAAGCATTCGCAGGAACGATTTCTTTTGGTAGCATATTGCCATAAACAAAGGTTGGTGAACAATTTGCTACTATATGCTCTGCATAATATATATCCCCTGTTGTAAGTTTTACACCACTTATTTTTCCTTGCTCCGTCAAAATTGTTTCTACCGTAGATAAATATTTGATTTCTCCTCCTAGTTTTTCAATTTCTTCTGCTAGAATAACGCTAATTTCATGACTACGCTTTACAGGAATATATCCACCATAATAAATATAGGAATAAAGCATGGTGGAAAAATGCACAAAACTCAAAGTAGATGCAGGGCTTCCAAAACGAATCCAATAAGAAGTTAAAATTTCCTGGGCTTTCTTTGGCATTTTTAAAGAATTTAAAACGGTTTTAACAGAATGTGTAGAAACTTTCATGAAATTTGCATAATCGTTCGTTAAAACGGTTTTATCCACATAGCCTTTACGCTGTTCGATATAAATTAATGCCTCACGAACTTCACGAGCTAAAGCAAAGAATGCTTCCATAGACTCCCTACTCTTTGGAACATATTCTTCCATTTTATCTATAAATGCACTGATTCCAAAAGGCATTTTATAATTTTCTTTCCTATCAATAGTATATACATGATAGGCATCAGGAACTTTTACGAAATCAATTTTATCAAAGATGCCCAATTCTTTAAATAACTTATAAACATTTCCTGGATTTTCGTCATTCCCATATTCAAGCAGCTGTTGTAAAGAGACTTCAAACTCAAATCTTCCTCGAATAAAACTAGTAGCAAACCCACCAGGAACGGTATTGCTTTCTAGTACCAATACTTTTTTGTTATTTTTAATTAAATCGAGTGCTGCAACAAGTCCAGCATTCCCTGCCCCAATGACAATGACATCATACGTATTATCCATGAAGAACCCCTCTTCCTATTCTTATTTATTATAACATGAGGGATTAAGATAATAAAAGCAAATTTTTATATTATTTTGCCTGTTGATATAATTTTGTAAAGATTTCTATATGAAGTCTTTCATCTAAAATAATTCTACGCAAAATTTGTTTTACATTTATATCACTTGTACTATCCAAAATTCTTTCATAATCTCGAATTGCTTTCTTCTCCATATAAATATTATCTAAAAGAGCTTTTTTCCATTCTTTTTCATAAGGAACATATTCTCCACTAAACCATTTTGTATGATTATTCTCTATCCCAACAAAAAGAGGAGTTAAGCCAAGTTCCCCAATTAATAGTCCTAAAATTTCTAAATGATGCATTTCTACAATCGCGATTCCGCGTAAAATCGTTTTTAGATCATTATTCTCATGTACAAGCATCATTTGAAAAATATAATTATGCACAGCTGTATCTTCACTTACTTCTCCTGCATAAGCATTAAGTATTTCTTTTGCAAGTTCTACATTTTTTCTCTCTACCTTAATTTCTGGATAAGGCATGTCCACTTTATATTGCATTAATATCACCTAGCAAAATATATGAATTAGAGAAACAAAATAAAACAACTGGTTTAAAAATATCCTTTACATTTATATAAAACTATATTATTCTTAACTTAAGCGAGACACTAAGCATAGTGCTTGCCATTTAATTTGCATAGCACCTCCTTACGGATGGTGCTTTTTTATTCCAAAACCCCCTAAAGAGTTATAAATTAATCAAAAATGATTAATAGAATAATTATCACTAGAAGAATTGTGATTAATAAATCTTTTTTCTTCATACGTGACCACCCCATTTCTTTTATAGATTGGAATGGCAGACCAGAGCTTTCGCATCTCGCAATAGCAAAATAGCATATCTTAATAACAGAAACAAATTACGAATTTTAAAATTTTGTTCAAATAAAAAGTAAATCTGCTTAGCAAATTTACCAAATTTGGCAATATAAAACTATTTTTGAATCCATTTTCAATAATTTTATATATTAATATTATTTATTTCATTTTCTTCCCAACGACCATAAATACCACAGGGAAGTATCAAATTATCTCTCGTAATCGGAAGGCCAACTTCTCCAGCAGATACACTTCCCTTTGGATATTTTTTTAGCATCGTTGTTTTTAAAATATTTTCTAAAACTGTACTAGAAATTCCAGTTGTATAAGAATTAATCAAAAAGAATAATGGTTTATCAGATAAAATTTGCATACACAACTCGATTAAATAATAAATGTTTTTTTCAAACTTCCAAACTTCTTTATTAGGCCCTCTTCCATAACTAGGCGGGTCCATAATAATTGCATCGTATTTTTTTCCTCTTCTTATTTCTCTTTCCACAAACTTCACACAGTCATCTACAATAAAATGAATTTCTTGATTTTCTAAATGAGATAAACGCATATTTTCTTTTGCCCAATCTGTCATTCCACGAGAAGCATCTACTTGCACCACTTTTGCACCACTGCTTGCTGCTGCCATACTTGCACAACCTGTATATGCAAATAAATTCAACACTTTAATTTCACGATTGGCATGTTTAATTTTATCCATAATAAAATCCCAATTTACTGCTTGTTCTGGAAAAATACCTGTATGTTTAAAATTTGTTGGACTGATTTTAAAGTTTAAATGCTTATAAGAAATAGTCCAAAATTCGGGAAGTTTCTTTTTAAACTCCCAATTTCCTCCACCTTCACTACTTCTGTGATAAAAACCATCAATATTTTGCCAATTACTATAATCCTCTACATTCCAAATGGCTTGTGGGTCAGGTCTACGAAAAACAAACTCACCAAAACGTTCTAATTTTTCTCCTCCACCTGCATCTAAACATTCATACTCTTGCCAATCACGACTAAGTTTCATTTGCATCACCACTAGAAGAATTATATCACAAACCCTACTTGTTAAAAAAACTTTTTTATGCTATTATGAATGTGTCAAGGAAACTTGCATAAAATAAAAAGGGAATACTTACTATTGCCGTGTTGAGTCTTCCCTAAAAAAGTGTGAGTACTTAATCTACGTAAGTAAATTGAGTACTATTTTTTTATTACCAAAATCAATAAGATAGATAGTAATAAAATGGTACATATGTATTTTAGAACTTTCAAAATAAAAATTCTCTTTTCCATATCTATCAAGCCCCCTTACTATTTGAAGTTGGCAAGTACCCAAACTATTAAGTTTCTTTAAACCCATATTACTATAGTTAAATTATGAAAAACAAAGTTATATTATTCTTTAAAAGAAATATCATACAAGCTTGGTCCCTTAATACATTCTCCGTCTATGGAAAATCTCGAACTATGGCATGGACAATCCCATGTTTTTTCTTGTTCATTAAAAATCAGACTACAACCAAAATGTGGACAAGTCGTATAGACAATATGTTCTTTTTTTAATTCATCTGTATAAATGGCAATCTGTTTTCCATTAACCGTTTTAAATTGTAAATTTTTAGAATACCAGCTTTTCTTTCTTTTTTTGCTTCCTATAAATGCCACTGTGCTACTTGCTACATTTTCAAAAAAACTTTTTACTTTATAAAAATTCATACGTTTCGTTTGAAATAATTCTTGATATTCGTTTTCTTTATTTAAAATAGCATCGGAGATAATTTTAGCGGCCATAATCCCATTGGTCATTCCCCACGTATTAAATCCTGTTTCTATATATAAGTTATTTTTTATTTCTCCGATGTAAGACAACTTATCATCTGTAATTATATCCACATTGGACCATTCTGCGACAATATCTTCTTCTTGAATTTTAAATATTCTTTTCACGTTTTTAAAGTTTTTTTCATCATCTTGTTTAATCGCTGTATTATGAGAACTTGCTAAGCAAATTTTATAAACATTCTTTTTATCTTGGTAATAACGAAAAGAAAGTCCTGGATTGGAAACAGTAATACAAGTAAATTTATCGTTCTTTTTCGCTTTGCAAGCAATTAAATAGGATTTTTCAATGTGTGATTTTAATGGAAGTAAAAATGGAAGAATAAAAAAAGGATAATGACAAGCAACTATGACATTTTTAGCAATGATTTTATGGTGTTCTGTATCACAATAATATTTATTATTTTGATACTCTATCCTTTTTACTTTGGTATTTTCATAAATTTGCTTCTTTTTTAAAATTGTTTTTAAATGATTTACATATTTCATCGGATTAAAAATATACGTATCTTCTACATATATAGCGTATTTAGAAGGTACGTTTAGAGGTAATTCTTTTTCTTTTACTAAAACTTTTTGCCTTTCTAAAAATTCTTTTTCCTGTTTTATTTTTTCAATTTCGCTTTCTTTATTCGTAAAAATATAAGAATCTACTTGTTCTAAATCGCAGTTTATTTTTTCTTTTTTTATAATTTCCTTTATTAAAGAAATCGCATATTTTTGGCTATTTAAATATTTGATTGCTGTTTCTTCATCGATATTTTTCTTTAAATCAGTATAAATTGCTCCTTGTAAATAATTCAGTTTTCCCGTGGTATTTTTGGTAACTCCATATCCAATACGACTTGCATCTACTAAGCAAACAGATGGTAAGTCCCTTAAATAATAGAGAGTAGTTAATCCAGCTATCCCTCCGCCAATAATCAATGTATCTACTTGGATGGATTCTTCTAAACTTTTAAATATAAAATCATCTAAATACTTTTCCCATAAACTCATATAATTCACCATTTATACTATACCCAAAGCAAAAGAATCCCATACAAAAGAGTTCTATAGCAACTTTGTCATTTCATAAAAAGGCTAATTTAGAGAATACTAAAAATGGTGATAACAATGAATAACAACAATTTAATCGGAGCAAGAACAGATTTAATTTTTGAAAAGAAAAAAGTAAAGAAATTACCTCAAAAAGAAATAGAAGTTACAGAACTCGAAATTAAAAACAATTTTTATCATATGATTTCTTTTTCTACTATAGAGAAAGAACAAGCAATAAAAGAGTGTTTACAACAAGAAATACGATTTTTCTTAAGAAAAATAAATCTTCCTTCTAAATGTCATTTCTTTATTGTAGGACTAGGTAATGAAAACCATACAGCTGATTCCGTTGGCCCAAAAACTTTGAAACATCTAATAGTGAATTCTCATTTAGAATCTTTACTTCCTCTTACTACAAACAAATTGTCCGCTTTAGAACCAGGTGTTCTTGGAGAAACGGGCATTGAAACCAATCGCATTATTGAAAGTGTTGTTGAAGAAATAAAGCCAGATATTGTTATTCTTATCGATTCTTATGTCGTAGAAAATATTGAATATTTAAATAAAACCATTCAAATTACAAATGAAGGAATTACTCCAGGAAGTGGCTTAAAAGGACTAAATATGAAAATAAGTGAGGATACTTTAGGTATACCGGTACTAGTTATTGGCATCCCTACTGCTATTGAAGTTACATTTAATAAAGAAAGAACTCTTCCCTACATTTTATCTTCTAAAGATATTGATAGTTACGTTTTGAAAATGGCAAAAATTATTGGAGAAGCGTTAAATGAAGCATTACTTAACTATAACTTAGAGTAACTCCTGTATAATAGTGTTTTAAAATTTGTAAATAAGAACTTCCATTTTTAGCCATACCATTTGCTCCATACTGGCTCATACCTACTCCATGGCCATATCCCTTCGTTGTAAATGTAATACCACTTTCTGCCTTTATTATTTCAAAATCGGCAGAACGAAGTCCAAGTAAATTACGTACGTTTACACCTGTAAATCGCATTCCATCAATCTCAAGTGTCCCTACACGATTCCCAGAAGTTCTATTAAGAATAAGAAATGAAGTATCTATCGTAATAGGCATTCCTAGCTTCCTTGTTAATTCTTCATAAGATAAAAACTGTTCTTTTAAAAAAGAAGGATTTGAACTATCATAATTACTGTCTACACTCACTAAGTAAGGAACAACATTTCCCCATACATTACTAGCATCTTCCGTGGTTCCGTTACTCGTTGAATGATACACAGCATCAATAATTTCTCCATGATAAGTTAAATACATGCCTTTCGTCGTTTCAACTGATTTTTTTATTTTGTTATAATACGTATTATAACTACTTCCCCACAAGTTTTTTAATTCTGCATCACTTTTATAATTTTGTGTACTTGAAGTATCTGTTAAAGTTATCCCTCTTTCCAATGCTTTTAAAGTATACGTTCTTGCAAGTATTGCCTGCGCTTTTAAAGCTTCCTCATGAAAAGAAGCTGGCATTTCTGCCCCTACAACTCCAATAAGATACTCTTCTAATTCTAAAGCTAAAATCGTTCCATTCGCTCTATGAATTTGCACATACGTTTTTGCTTCTTCCGGTTCTTGTATGCTTTCTTTACTAGAAGTTACCTCAGAAGTTTGGGAATTGTTTAGTGTTGATGTAGATGTTTTTGCTATTGCTTTCGTTGTTGACTTCGTTGTATTTGTTTTTTTATTATTGGTTGTAATATTTTGTTCTTTCTCTTCCACCTGTACTTTTTCATCTCGTTTTATTTCTTCAACTTCTTCTACATTTTCTTCCTTCAAAAATGGAACTAAAGTATTAATAGCATACGTATTCGCTTCGACAGAAGGAGATGTATTTAAATGATTAGGAGAATTTACCAAAAGAGTTCCAATCACTAAACCTCCTACAACTAAAGCCACTTTTGTCCCTTGAAAAGCAATTCTATTGTTCTTTATAAAATCTTCTACCGTTTCTTTTAATTTCTTCTTTTTATTCTGTGTATTTAATTTGGCAAATTCATTATTAAAATCGAAATAAAGATAGAGAACTTCTTCGTGATTTTGTTTTTTTATTTCATAATCATAAATCATACATTTCACCACTATTAGTGTTTACGATAAAAAAGCATTTATGCCATACAAAAAAGCTAAGACTTTCGTCTTAACTCTTTTGTATTTTTTTCATATAGGATCTAACTTGTGTTGCCCAAGTAGTACTTTCCGCATATTTTTTACCCATTTTTTCTGGTGTATTCAATCCTTTTTTATAATAATTTTTGGATAAATTTTTAAAGAATGCTTCAATTCCAGCATCTAAGGTTTTGAATTTTGCATAAGATCCATTTCCGCATGTATTTGAACCTTTCATTCCACCCACATTATTACATTTACTTGTAAGTGTACTACATTTTCCTGAATTACATCCAGTTTCATGTAATACAATTGCTAAAGCTAAATAAGGATCAACTTCATATTTTATTGCATACTTGGCAAACACATTTCCATATCCTTTTAATGTTGATTTTAGATTTTTATTTAATTTTTCAGCTAACTCTTCTAAAGTCATTCCGTCATATACTATTTCTGGAACTTCTTCGTTTTCTGGAGCCGCCTCTTCATAAATAGCTAGTAATTCATCAGCAGCTATTTTTTCATTTCCTATTTTTTTCGTATTAACAGAATTTATAACTACATAATTATTCATCATAATAGTTTCGCTGTTAATAAGTGTATTGCTCCCATTTATCGTTTTTATAGATAATATGTTCACAATTAGAATCGTGATTATGGCCATGGAGGCCTTAATCGACGGTAATTTTTTCATTTTAACTCTACCTCTTTTTTTGCGGAACGGTTTCTATATTACCACAATGTAAGGTAAATGTCAAATTTGATTCATGTATATTTCGCTAGTTAAAGAAAAAAAGTACAGAAAACTGCACTTCTTCAAGGTTATTTCTCTTTCATCGATTTAAAAATCTTTTTCCATAAATCTTGACTTGAATAATTAAGAATTCCAACTTTATAGATTCTTAAGCCAAAATGGAATAATATATAAACGACGACTCCACAAATGAAAGTGGATAAAAATAATTCAAACAAAGTAATTTGTCCAAGTAAATAAATCACGGGAGCAATTAAGAAAGAAAGCATAGGAATAAATCCGACAACCTTCACAAATATTGATCCATCAAATGCGGCTGCCATAACAGCAATATAATAACCAACCATTAAGATAATCATTAAAGGGGTTTGTAATTGTTGGTAATCTTCAATATTCGTTGTCATAGAAGCAAGAACTCCTGCAACTGTAGCATATGCTAAGAAACTAAAGATAAATAAGGCGATTATAAATGGCCATCCTCGTGCTAATAAATCTAAAACTCCGGTATTTTTTATCGTTTCTAGTGTTTCTGTTAAAAAGCCCGAAACTTCATTGGAAACTCCACTTAGAAGGGATACACCAAGCAATTTTCTAACAATAAATGCAATAAGAACGTAAACAACCAACATAAGGGCTTGGAGAATTACAAATAAAGTAGAAGAAATAATCTTAGAAGAAAAATGGACTTTTGGAGAAACATTTGAAATGATAATCTCCATACTTCTCGTAGATTTTTCATCATTAATCTCTGCTCCTATCATTTGCGTTAACATCGTAATCAGCAAGAAGAAAGGAACAATTAAAACAATAATTAATCCATTTGAAATCATATCTTTTCCTTCTGCATTCTCATCCAAATCAGGATTTGTAACTTCTTTATTTAAAACAACATTACTTGTAAGAGCAGCTATCTCGCTTTCACTAATACCACTATTTTCTAACACATAGGCGCTCTTTACATTATTTAGGCTTGTTTGTAAAATGGTTTCTGCAATAGTACCAATAGGATCATAACTAATAATATTTGCTACAATATATTCTTCTGGAGATGTCTTAATATTTAAAATAATGGCATCTGAGTCTTCTATTTTTTCTTTTAACTCATCCATTGCGTCCGTTGTATTTTCAAGTTCGTAATTCCCTAAATCTTGTAAAGAATCAGATAACGCATCAAAATTTGCCTTAAAAAGTTCATACGAATTTGCTTCATCTACAACATAAATTTTAGTAACATTTGCAAAATCTCCTCCAAAGAAACTAATAATTCGATCAATATTAATAACACCAATTAATAAAATTAAAATTAAAATATTTGCAACTTTAAACCACTTCGTATCAATTTTCTTTTTTAAACTTTGTTTTATTAAAAACTTCAACTTAGTTTTCGTACATCTCACCTACTTTCTCTAAGAATATTTCATTTAATGTGGCATCTTCTACTACAAATTTAATAACATTATTGCATTTTTTTATAAATGTAAAGACATCACTTACATTAGCATCACTTTCGATTTTTACAACAATTTCAGATTCATTTTCTAAAACATCTAAAACGCCTTTTACTTGTTTTAAAGCGGATTTATCAACATCATCTGCTACAATATGAATATTCTTTTTTCGATAGTCCTTTTTTATTTGTTTTAATTCTCCTGCTAAAACACTTTTTCCTTTCACAAGAACCACTAATTTTTCACAAAACATTTCCACATGCTCCATGCGATGAGATGAAAAAATAATACTTGTTCCTTTCTTTTTCAAATCACGAATGACATCCATAAAAAGTTGGACATTAATTGGGTCTAGTCCTGAGAATGGTTCATCTAAAATAAGTAATTCTGGATCATTAATAATCGCTGTAATAAATTGAACCTTTTGTTGATTTCCTTTGGACAATTCTTTAATTTTACGTTCTTTATACTCAAGAATATTAAAACGTTCTAACCAATCATCCAATTTTTCTAATATTTTTTCTTCTGACATTCCTTTTAAAATGCCATAATAAATCGCTTGTTCTTTAACAGTCAATTTTGTAAGTAAACTTCTCTCTTCTGTTAAAAAACCTAGTTTGTCTGTTACATCATAATCAATGGGTTTTCCATTTAATGTAATTGTTCCACTTGTTTTGTCAAGTAAACCATTAATCATACGGAAGGTAGTTGTTTTTCCTGCGCCATTGACTCCTAGAAGGCCAAAAATTTCACCATCTTTTACAGAAAAAGACAAATCATCCACTGCTAAATGATTCCCATAATATTTCGTAACATGTTCGACTTTTAACATTTAAACTCCTCCTAAAAATAGTATAGCATGGATTTTATACGTAGAATACAAAAATAAAAAGACTTTTACAGTCTTCCTATTTAATGATTGATTCTAAGGCTAATGTAATCGATTCATCTAATGATTTTTCACGATCTTCTTGAGACATGAATGCATCGTTAAATTTGCTATCAACTACCGTTAAGATACAAGCAGCTTGTTTCTCGAAAGAATCGGCGATATGGAACAAAGCAAATGCTTCCATTTCTTCACTAATAATTTGAATATTTTTTGGAACTCTTGCCAGAACATGTTCATTGTCTCCATAGAAACCAAACGTTTCTGTACTCATAATTGTCCCTTGATAAGTATGTAAATCTAACTCTTCTGCGGTTTGCAGAATTTTTTGATTTAAATCTTTACTTGGATACACAAGATGAGTCGGATCTCCATTATAAGCATAAGCAAAATTTCCTTCATTATAGGCACTATCAGCAATGATTAAATCAGGTACATTTAATTCCGGAATTAATCCTCCACAAGTTCCTACTCTAATAATTTTTTTTACGCCGAAAAAATAGAATAATTCGAAACAATAAATACTCATACTAGGCATTCCCATACCAGAACCCATAACGGTTACTCTTGTACCTTTGTACTCTCCTGTATAAGCATACATATTTCTTGTACCACTTACTAGTTTTGCTTCACTTAAGAAGTTGTCAGCAATATATTTTGCACGTAATGGATCGCCTGGCATAACAACGATTGGGGCTATTTCTCCCTTTTTGCAGGCAATATGTGCAGGTTTTATATGCTCTAAAACTTTTGGTGCCTTCACAATTAATCACTCCTTATTATTCTATTTATAATATAGCAAAAAAAAGTAAAGTTATAAATGATTTTACTTTACTTTTACTTCTGTTTACTTAAATTTTACGCTACATAATTTTACAAAGAATTGATTCTAATTCTTCTTTGGTTTCTTCTAATAATTCAATGCGATAATTTTTTATTCCTAATTTTTGAAAAGCTCTGATAGAGTCAATTAAGTCAATATTTTTATAATGAAATAAATGCGTTAAATGATTTTCAGCTATTTCTGGGATAATTCGGTATAATTTATTATTGTGGTCTTTTAAATAGTATTTGTTATCTTCTCGACAGACTTTACAAACTTTTTCTTTATTGACAAGCATATTTAAAGGACAATGCTTCATTACCATCACTTCTGGTTTCCCATAAATAAATAGTTCCATTTTTTCAACATTCTCTATCTTTTTGCATATATTTTTAATTTGTTCTATATCATTTTCTACAGATAAAGTAATTCTTTTTGCACCTAGATCTTCTAATAATTGAAAACTTGAAGAATTCGCAACATTTAAATAATAATCTGTAATTACTGTATTTTGTTTTCCATATTTAAATAAAGCTCCTGTTTCTCCTACTAATAATTTTTCGCCAGTTAAATTTCTAAAGCTATGATTGACACGACTTAGCCTTAAATAAACATTTCCTTCCCTTTTATATTTTTGATATAATGCCTCCTCTGTTACATAAATAGCATGAATATTTCTAGATAAACAAACACGTAATTGTTCTTCGTTGCGTACTAAAACATTAAGATTTATTTTTTTTGCTTCTCCTTTTGATTCTGGTTTTATAATCGGTATTTCCTTTTCTACAAATGGATGCGGAATTCTTTCTTCTCGTAGCTTTATTAACTTTTCTTCTAAGTTTCTTCGCATATTTTTTAGTTCACTCATTGGAAGAAAGATATCTTGGTCTCGAATAATCGTTATTTCATTTAAAAGAAAGGGAGTATTACCTAAACTTCTTAATTTTTCTTCTATTACATCATTACTCGTTGGATTCTTTTGGGCTACATCTACACAATTCCCTTTTTCTATCACCGTAAATTCTCCATCACTAAAAGTAATAATTAAATTCGTATTCTTTTTCGCAATCACTTCACAAGAAATAGGAATCTTTTTATAAGAAAGTGTTTCTAATTCTTTTATAAGAGCAGAATCTATTGTTTTTAAAACCTTTCCTTTTGTTTTTAAGTTGATTTTATTATCTACAAAAATAATATCCCCTTTATCTGCTTTATTGATTAATAAACCTTTTGCATTATACAAAAAATTGACAATAAATCCTTTATTCTCATTCACAAAACGAATACCATCTTCTTGATGTAAAGGACGTTCCAGTTTTATTTCTATTTTATCTTTAGAAAAACTTAAAACACTTCCTAAAAAAATCCCTTGATGGTTTGGCGTTTCTATATTCATAAGCTCTTCATTTTTAGCTCCAAATAAATGACCTTTCGTAAATCCTCGATTAAATAATACTTTTAATTTATCCATTTCTTCTTCAGAAAGAATGAAAGGTTTCTTTGCATTATAATTATCGATTAAAGTTCGATATAATCTTGTTACAAAACCTACATAAGCAGGACTTTTCATTCTACCTTCTATTTTTAAAGAATAAATATTAGACTCCATAACTTCTTTAAAAGATTCTAAAGTACTAAACTCTTTTGGACTTAATAAATACTTTCCTTTCGTGGGCACAATTGTTTCATTTTGAAGCAAAGTAAAAGGAAGACGACAAATTCCAGAACAAGAACCACGATTGCCACTACGGTTCATTAAAAGACTACTAAACAAACACTGCCCTGAATACGATATACATAAAGCTCCATGGATAAATGCTTCTATTTCCATATTTGTTTTAAAATGATTCACTTCTTCTAAAGAAAGCTCTCTAGCAAGTACTACCCTTTTTATTCCTATTTGCTCTAAAAATTTTAATTGTTCAGAATTATGATTATGCATTTGCGTAGAGGCATGAATTTCTAGATTTGGAAATCTTTCTCGAACTTGTTTAATTAATCCTAAATCTTGAAGTATGACAGCATCAACATTGTTCTTATGAAGAAAACGAATATAGTTTAAGCATTCTTCTAATTCTTCTTCATAAATCATCGTATTTACAGTAACATATATTTTTACGCCATATAAATGGCAATAGCGAATAGCATTTATAAGTTCCTCTTCGTTAAAATTATCAGCAAAAGCACGAGCGCCAAATTTTTTTCCCCCTAAATATACGGCATCACATCCATTGTGAATGGCTTCTTGTAAACTTTCGATATTTCCAACTGGAGATAGTAACTCTTTTTTCATAAAAATCCTTCTTTTTTTTATTATAACAAATGCTATGCTTTTTTTAAATCTTTGAAAAAGAAACAAAAAGCTTAAATGCATAAAAAATAATGTATAAACAGTACAAAAATTTTAAGGTTATACATTATTCTTTCTTAAAAGTTTATTTAAGCATCTATATTTTTGTCATAAGATTCATCAACAACTTCATATCGACGATTTTTAGAAACAAAACTAACTAGTTTTGTTGAACCCCATCCTAGTAATGCTAAAACAAAGAAATACACTACCCCAAACATAGTAAATGTTGGTTCTGACTTTGTAAGTAAACTTATAATAGACGCTCCAGCACTCATACTGGTTACAATGGTTAGACTATTAATTGATTTACTTGTAACATCTGATTTCAAACTAGAGAATAGTGATTTAGCAGAAGCTACATAAGTTTGTGTCATATCCCACAAATATTGAATATAAGATAAAGTATCACGTAAAGTTTCAAAGCGATAACCAGAAATACTCAAGAATTCTGCAAGTTCTGGATCACTTTTGGCAATTTTTTCACGAGTAGAAATATAAGTACCCATTTGATTAATTCTACCATCAATTAAATTAATTGTTTTAGAATATCCTTCTAACTTACTACTAAATTTAACAATATCTGCGCCTTTAACTTTCACGTTTTCTTTTACTTCATCAATTTTTTCCCAAATAACACGATGTAAATCTAAATAACGATGCATTTGTCCTTTAAACTCACGAATAAAGATTTGTTCCTCAATATATTTTTCAATATTTTCTATCGATTGCTTTTTATTATTAATAAAATAATATTTATCTCCTCTTATCACATCATATTTATCATTGTTAAACTCAAAATATTTTTGTTTTTCTGTACGATTTAGTAACTCAGTCATTTCTTCTTTTTTTGCTTTATCACAAACAATAAAATAAGGATATACGGTTGCAATATTCGCCAGTTCTTTTGGTACAGGTGCTCCAAGACTAAAAAGATAATTAATCGCTGGAGATAATTTATTTTCATAATAATCCGTTACTTTATCTAAATCAGCAAAAAGAGTATCTTCACTCACATTTTGATTATTTAAAACAATTAAACCATCTTCAAATATTTTTACAGAAATATTAAAAGCGGTTGTAAATGCAATATATTCTTCTCCAGCAACTCCATAATCTATTTTCCCAATTTCTAATGCTTTATGAAGTTGTTCTAATTTTTCTTTATCTAATTTCAAATTTGATCTACATTCTCTTAAAAAATTATACATTTCTGTTAATTGAAGCATGGTTCTTTGAAACCAGCCACCTATATAAATATTTGTTATTTTCATACTTTTCACTCTCTTTTCTATATATCTAAATTAAAAAATGCGGCATCGTCTTTTACAAAACCAAATCTCTTATAACAAGAATGGGCGGGAACTCGAAAGTTTCTTGACCATAATTTTATAGCACTGCAATTTTTTTGCTTGCATATTCTTTTTGTTATTTCCAACATTCGTGTAGCCACTTGATGTCTCCGAAATTCCGGTTTCACACAAACATGATTTAATATAGCAAAGGTATTCATATCTTTAAAAATAGTAGGAACAATTGCTATCCGCGTATGAGCAATGACTTCTCCTTCACATTCTCCAATTAAATAAATTTGATTATGATCATGTTTGTTTTCATTGAATATTTTTTCTGCTTCTTCAACTTTTGTA
Organism: uncultured Muribaculaceae bacterium; assembly: GCA_964430695.1. GTDB lineage: Bacteria > Bacillota_I > Bacilli_A > RF39 > UBA660 > MGBC108787. Next base: position 21,092 of record CAYSFO010000003.1, read on the forward strand.
TCTTCCTCAAAACATTCATTACATAAAAGAACAATTCCAGGAACATTTGTAACATCTGCTATCTTGAATTTAATTTTCATCCTTTTAAACACCTCTATCATCTCAAGTGTAGCATAAAATAATCATCCTTTTGTAGTTTTACATAAACATTTACACTTTTATATGTAAAGTTATTCTTTTATCAATTTGCTATTTCCTGTTTGATAATCTATCTCTATTCCTTCTTGCACATTGTAAACATAGACATTAAATTCGATTCCTTCTCCCTGATCTTCTACCGAATAAGCTTCCATTTGAATCCCACTTGCTACTAAATTATCTCTTTCAAAAATGGGTGTCACACGATACAATACGTGATTGTTTGTTTCTTTAATATATTCTGCTACTTGATTTTCAAATTGTAACATTCCTACTGTATTTGTATATCTTGTACAAGTAATTAAATTGTTTACATTTGCATTTTCTCCCGTTAATTGATACCCAATTAAGTGACAACGATTGTATAAATATTTACCATCGACGATATCATACTTTACTGTGTGCCATCCCGTTGGTTTAATCATACCAATGCTTCCTCGTTCTTCTGTCGGCATTAAGTCTGTTCCAATAGACGCATACGCAACACCACATCTTCCTAAAGAATCTAATTCACTATAGGTTTCAAAGGAAGTAGTCGTATAATCACTTTCTGTAAACTCTGGTTTATTTCCATTAATAATTGCATAAGACTCTCCTGCATATTCTGGAATTTCTTCTAAGCTATAAGAATACTTAATATTAGAAGAATTATCTTCTGTTGTAAAAAATTCATTTTGAAAATAACTAGCTATTCCTAGTCCAGCTAGTACAACAATAGATAAAAGTAAACTTTCCTTTTTTCTTCCTCTTCTTCGTTTTGCCATAATACTCTCACCTTCTAAACTTATAAATTTTTAAAAATATTACCAAGACTTTCATGGATAACTAAATCCGCTTTCTCATCATAAGTTGTTTTTTCTTTATTTAACAAAACTAAATGTTTCCCTTTAAAATAATGAATTAAACCACTCGCTGGATACACTCTTAGAGAAGTTCCTGCAACAATTAATAAGTCCGCTTCTTGAATACCTCTTATTGCATGCTCTACAGTTTCATTATCTAACGGTTCTTCATATAAAACAACATCCGGTTTTATCATTCCTCCACAACTACATTTAGGAATATCTTGACTAGCAAAAACAAACGGTGCATCATAAAATTTATGACAATCCATACAATAATTTCTTAAGATACTCCCATGAAGTTCATAAACATTTTTTGTTCCTGCTTTCGTATGTAACCCATCAATATTTTGCGTAATGACTGCTTTTAACTTTCCCTGTTGTTCCCATTCCGTTAATTTATAATGAGTAATATTTGGTTCATAAGATAAAGAATTCATTTTTTCTTTATAAAATTTATAAAACTCTTTTGTTTGGTTCATGAAAAAGGTATGACTTAATATTTCTTCTGGTGGATAGGCATATTTTTGATTATATAAACCATCTTTACTTCTAAAATCGGGAATACCACTTTCTGTAGATACCCCTGCTCCCCCAAAGAAAATGATGGAATCACTTTTTTCTATCCATTCTTTTAACTCTTTTATTTTATTATCCATATGCACTCCTATGTTTATCTTAATTTCATTATACCATACAAAAAACAAACCTTATAGGTCTGTTTCATTCATTTTTTTATTTTATAATTTCACTGTTTCTTTTATATGATTAGCAGAATATTTTTTAATTAAATTTATTGCCCATTTTTCTATTTGTTCATTTTCCTCAATTACAAATTCTTGCCCTCTACAAGCGGATTTAAAATAGCCCTCTTTCCAACTATCTTTATTATGATAAGTTATAGAAACATCTTTGAAGATGTCAGGCAATTCCCAACAAGTTCTTGTTAAACCTTTTTTAGTTAAATCTAATTCTTCATTATATACAAACATTCCATATCCTTTTATATTTTCATCAAACGTACATGTTTCTCTTGCAATATAAATGCAGTTTGATTCATTATTCAGTCTTCTTAACGATTTGGCATGAGGATGATTTTTAAGCCATTCTGGCACCTCATTTTTATTTGGATATATAATTTTATCTATTTGTAAATAGCCAAAAATCGTGTGCTTCCCATCACCTTTTTTAAATTTATAACCATTTTCCGTTTCTATTACATCATTAAACCAGCCAAAAAACAGAAATAAATCACCCTCTTTGACATTATTATTTTCTAATACTTTTTGAGCGGCATTTATTTGTCCGAATGCTCCACGCCATCCCTCTTTACGTTCAACAGAATACGCACATAAATCTGGATCTAGATGACATTTCATATTTTTTGTTAACACTTGTGTATGTCCTAACTTTATATTTTTATTTAATTGTTTCATTATATTATATACAGATTTTCCATGCTTATCTTTTAAATCAAAGTAAGTATAATCATCCTCTTTATCACTTGGAATAGGAAATGTTATCATTTCCCCAGTAGGCAAAATAATACTTGGATAACCTCCATATCCAGAATCAAATCCTTTTCTACTTAATACTACTTTCATATTTTCCTCAAATCCATTCTTCTACATAACTTTCATTTGTTAAATTATATTTTTCTATAGCAAGTGATACTGCATCATCCACTTGTTCATCACCAACTTTACCCCAATTTAAATATTGTTTTGCTTTCTTTGGTGACGTTAAAAGTCTTTGATACAATTTTTTCGTATCAGGATCTTCTTTTGGTTCACCAATTTTATCAATTTGAGCTATCATTCTAACTTGTGCATATGGTTTTATATCATTTTGTTCATCCACATATTGATAGCCTAGCATATGAATATTTTTTAATGTGATATTGGCTTCTTCTAAAAACTCTCGTTTTAATGTCTCTTCCAAAGAAGTATCAAATTTTTCTGGCTTTCCTCCCGTTAATTTATATGCACCATCTTCAATACGCAAAAAAATTCTTCCATGTTGGTCAAAAACAATGCCGTATACTTGCTTAATTAATACATTTTGGGGAACTTCCCCCTTTATCCACTGAATTGTTACCATAAATTCTCCTTAATCAATACTTATTTCATTTTTTCTAGATATTTCATACCTTTTTTCGCTTGCTCATATTCTTCATGATGTTTAATTTGATAGCGGTTACCATTCATTATAAAGTTAGAGCCAGTTTGATGAAAATCAAATTTAACATGATATTTATCACAAGTTTCTTTAATATGTTTTACCCATTCAAAATTACAAACACGTGCATTTTCATAAGATTCTCCACTAACAGAAACTAACTCGAAGGCTCCTGTACTCAAATACATACTCAAATCAACATCTTCTAAAATAGGAGCCACAAAAATGTATTTATGTTTTGCTTTTATCTTCAAAAAAATAGGCAATCGTTCTTCTACTTTTTCTTGATTTTCACAAGTCACAGCTATTGTTACATTGGGATATCCCTCACTCCAATCAGAAGGAATACATTCATTAAATCTATGAATTCTTTTTGTACAAATTAGGAAATGAACATCCCTTCTTTGTTTTATCATTTTCCAAGCATCCTCTCTCCATGCGTCTGCATCAGAAAGAAAAAAATCTGAGGTAAAACAAGTCGCTACTTTACTTCCAAAAGGTATTTTAAAATTTCCATTTCTATCTTTTTTTAATGGTAAATTAAAATTTGTTTTCGATTTAGTAACAATATTCGCATCTTTATCTCGTTTCTTATCCAAATAATAAACATAACAATTTAAACATCCTGGACTACATTTATGACATCCATGCCAAGGATTCCATTGTAAATTACGCATAATTTATCACTACCATCAATTCTACTTATTCCTTTTCTTTTCAAGAATAAATGTAATCAATCTCCAAATAAGCCATCCAATAGTCAAGCCAATTAAGTTATCTAAAACAGAAGTTGTTGTCCATCCTTTTTTATCAGCAACTAATAGTATAATTAATAAGATAACCATATAAACTATAATCTCTTTTAAAAATGTGATTACTTTTTCTTTCATAAAAACTCCTTTATAAAACATATTTTTATTAATTTTCATATATATTATCATTGATTTTTAACACCATTTTTTTATAATGAGTCTTAAATCCTAATTTTTCATATAAGTCTTTGGCAATATTTTCTCCAATCACCTCTAATGACATATCCTTATTTTGTTCTTTTGCCATATCAATTATTTTTCTTAATGCTATTGTACCAATGCCTTTATTTCGGTATTTTTCATCAATAAAAAATCTATATAGATATATTTCTTTTTCATAATTTTTTATCCCTATGAAACCAACCATATTATTTTCAAACATTATTTTAAAATATTCCTCGTTTTCTTGGAATTTTAATTCTTCTGGTTTAACAATTCTTAATTGATACACTTTATCTACAGTATTATGATGTTTCCATTCTTCTATAATCCATTCTCTAAAAAAATCATTATTTTCTTTTTCTAATTTAACTTTTGAATTTTTCATATTATCTTCTCCGTAATCTTCTAAAATTTTAGTAAAATTATTTGATTTTTTCTAGCCCTTTAATCTCAAAATCTGTTATTTTATTTTCTTTTGCATATTTAATTAGTAGATTTGCTTCATATGTTGCAAGACTTCTACCAGAATTATAACTATTATCGGATAAGAACCAATTATCAGCATCTGAAAAGCCATCATATGATGGAATTGTTATTACATTAACATTAGGGTATTTTTTATTTATAATGCCCTTACATCTTTTTAGATGAAATTCACTTGTGATAATAATGATAGATTCAATCCCTCCAGTTATTAATTTAAAAGAGTTATCAACATTTTCAAAGCTATTATTTGAAGAATCATCAACTAAAATATCTTCTTCTTTAATGCCTAATTTGATTGCAAGTTTCTTCATTTTTACCGCTTCAGGTACGCAATCATTATTTTGGTTACTAATTCCGTTACTTCCACCACTAAAAATAACTTTTTTTATTCTTCCGTTTTTATATGCCGAATAAGCTGTTGTAACTCTTTGCTCTATTAACATACTATTTCCAAAAACTATTCCATAAGTTGCATTTTCTTCAGTATCAACAATTCCTTCATACACGATTTTCTGGATTTCATCATCTGTTAATTGACTTTTATCAATCTCTTTTAATCTCATTTTCAATCTCCTTTTTATTTTCAAGAACTACCATACTCTCCACATGATAAGTATAACTAAACATATCTAATATGTAAAATTTTTTTATCTTGTATTTTGTTGTTAATCTTTTTAAATCTCTTACAAGCGTTAAAGGATTACAAGAAATATAAATAATTTTCTTAGTAGCATTACTATTTAAAATAAGTTCTAAAGAATTCTTATCTAATCCTTTTCTTGGTGGGTCAACAATGATAGAGTCAAAGTTATCTTGAATTTTAGGTAATATTTTTTCTGCATCTCCTACCATTGGATAAATATTTTCTCTTTTGTTTAATTTTTTATTTTCAAGATTATCCAAAACAGCATTTTTTACAATTTCTATACTATATACTTTTTTAGCTTTTTCACTAGCAATAATTCCTAACGTCCCTACTCCCGAATATAAATCTAACACAGCATTAGATCTTTCAATATTCTTTTTTAATAGGGAAAATAACTCTTTTGTAACAAAAAAATTAACTTGGAAAAAAGCATCAAAACTCACTTTAAATAAAAAATGATTGATTCTCTCATAAAAATAATTGACACCGTAAATCATCTGCTTATTTAAAATAACCCCTACAATTTTTAAGTCTTTAAAATCATCTTCATGAAATATTATCTTATCCTTAGATTCGATAATAATTAATAACTCATCGTTGTAATTGGAACGAATTGTTATATTTCCATTCTTTATATTTAAAAAATGTATTTTTTGTATACATTTATTAATACTTTCTTTAGCAATTGCACAAGAATCTATTTGAATTAAACAATGGCTACTTTCCTGATAAAACCCAATTTTCCCATTTTCTATTTTTAAAGAAAGTTTGTTACGATAGTTTTTTGGATTTTGATTTTCTATGATTTCTATTTTAGGAAAAATTATTTTTTCTTTCGTTAAAATATTTTCGACATTTTCTTTTTTAAATTTTAATGTATCTTGATAAGTAAGGTTTTGTAAATGACATCCGCCACATTCTTTAAAATAAGGACAGAATGACTCCACTCTATTTTCTGCATGCTTTTTGATTTCAACAACTTCTGCTATATTATACTTCTTCTTTTCTTCTAGTATCTTACATAAAACAATTTCTGTAGGAAGCACTCCATTTATAAAAGTGATTTTATTATTTATGTACCCAATCCCTCTTCCTTGATGATCCATTCTTACAATTTCTATCTCATACATTTTTAACACCACTTTTATTATACAATAGAAAATTACGTATACCAATTTCTTTTTTCGCTCATACTAAAAATGGTGAAATATATGCAAGATAAAATCTTAAAACGACTTCAAAAGGAATTTGAAAAAAATACGGACTTTACAGTTAAAAAGATAGAGACAAAGCATTTTAAAGATATTTATGTCGTTTATTTAGAAAGCGTTTCTGGTAGCGATAAGGTTAATGATTATATTTTAAAACAACTAACATTTATCAATAATTTAAAAGATGTTAAAAAGTATGATATAGAAAGCATTATTCCTGGACCCAATACAATTAAAATAACGGAAGAAGACCAAATTGAATATTATTTAACCAATGGTTTTACTGTTGTAATCACTTATAAAGAAATTTTAGCGTTTGAAACAAAAGCAGATATTAACCGTAGTGTAAGTGTTCCTGAAGTACAAAAATCAATTTATGGACCCTCAGATGCCTTTACCGAAAACATTCAAATCAATTTAGGGCTTTTAAAAAGAAGAATTAAATCAAGTCATTTAAAAAGTGAAGATTTAAATATGGGGCGTAAAACGAACACCAAAGTTCAAATTTTATTTTTTGATGACATTACCGATATGAAAATGGTAGAAACCATAAAAGAGAAACTTTCTAGCATAGATGTAGATGGGATTATGGATTCAGGAAACATAGCCAATATTTTGTCTGAAAATGAAAACACACCTTTTCCAACAATTTCGCAAAGTGAAAGGCCCGATGTCATTGCTACTGCTCTTTTAGAAGGAAAAGTATGTATTATGGTGGATACTTCTCCTTTTGTTTTAATTTTACCTTCTTTTTTGGCTGATTTTATTAATCCCGTTGTTGATAATTATAACCGTAGTGTCAATGTTAATTTTTTAAAAGTTTTACGTTTTGCCAGTTTTTTCTTAACCATGATTCTACCAGGATTATATATTGCATTAATTAATTATAATATGGAAACCATTCCGACAAGTTTGCTAGTTAACTTTGCCGCCCAAAACGATGGAGTCCCCTTTCCCACCATTATTGAAGCGATTGTCATGATTATTGTCTGTGAAATTTTACGGGAAAGTGATTTACGTTTCCCAAGTAGTTACGGAAGTGCCATTTCGATACTTGGCGCTTTAGTCCTTGGGGAAGCCGCAGTATCGGCGGGGATTGTCAGTCCTATTATGATTATCATTATTGCCTTCACTTTTATTACAAGTTTAATATTTACAGAATATGAAATCATCAATGCGATACGTTATTTTCGATTTATCTTTTTAGCACTTGCTGCTATGTATGGTCTTTATGGAGTGGCTCTAGCTCTTATCTATTTCCTTATTCATATTACAAGTGTTAAATCCATAAATCAGCCGTATTATTATCCAATTGTCCCTTTTGATATGACCTATATTAAAAAGACTTTATTTAGAACAAAATATGTAAATGATACCAAACGGAGTAAATTATTAGCTAGAAAGAATCAAACAAAGAAACAGGTTGGTGAAGCATGAAAAAGTTCATTATATTAATTCTATTTGTTTTAACTTTAAGTACAGGCTGCTACGATTATACTGAAATCAATGATATGGCAATTGTATCAGGAATTTCCGTAGATTATGAAGAAGATAAGTTTCAAGTTGCTTTTGAAATATTAAATACGATTAACAAAGAAGATAGTGCTCAAATGGCAAAAGTATATGTTGTAAAAGGAGAAGGAAGTTCTTTATCAGAAGCCTTTTCAAGTGCCTCTTTAGAAATTGATAAAATGCCCTATCTTGCCCATTTAAAAACGTTAGTCATTAATGAGGAAGTGGCTAAAGAACATGTAGAAGAAATAATTGATTTTTTATTACGCGATAATCATATTCGAAATGTATTTTATTTAGCCATTGCCAAAGACACAACGGCATATGAAGTTCTTACAAATACAGATACAAATAATCCTGTTGCAAGTACTGCCATTGCTAAATTAATTGATAACAATATATTTTCTAATAGTATTGCTGCCGATTTGAACTTTGAAAAGTTTATGGTCAATATTCTTGACCCTAGAAAAGATACTTATGCCTCATCCATCGTCATTGAAAATGATGTTTTAAAATTAGGTCCCATTGCTATATTTAAAAAATATAATATGCAAAGTTATTTAACAGAAACAGAATCTGCTACTTTTAATGTCATGAATGGCGACTCAAAAGAAATTCATTTCATAGTGGATTGTCCAAATAATAAAAATAATTTTATTACTTTATCAACGTTTAGTAAACCTAAATCAAAAATAGAAATCGAAGATAAAACTGTAACAATTTCGACAGAAGTAGAAATAAGGGTCATCGAAAATCATTGTAAAATGGATTTTAAAAAAGTAGAAACGTATGAAAATATTCAAAAACAAGTGGAAAAGACATTAGAAAAAGACATGGAAGATGTTGTAAAAAAGGCAATCAAATATGAAAGCGATATTTTAAAAATAAATCAAACCTATTATCAAAAATATAAAAAAGAAATAGATTTTACAACATTGAATTATAAGTATAAAGCAAGTGCAATTATTAATAGAAATGGATTAATTTTCGAGGTGGAAGAATGACAAGTAAATTAGAAAACTTTGCAGTAAATTATTTTTTAACAAGAGCTTTATTTTTAGGAATCGGCTTTTCTGTAATTATTGGTCTTGCTAGACAAGATAGTTTTATTGCTTTTAGTATTGGTACAATCATTGGATTATTCTTTATTTGTTTAATTAATAAAGTGCAGAAATATAAAGGAGACAGAACGCTAAGTGAATTATTAACAGAAATGAAAGGTTTTGGAATCTTTTTAAGAATGGTATTTATCATTTATGGGCTTGCCCTACTTTGTGAAGGACTTACTTTTATTCAATTATTTGCTTCTTCTTTTTTCTTAATTAGAACCCCCATATGGTTTATATCTTTACCTCTTATTTTATTATTAATTCGCATTGCCAAAAATGGGATTACTACTACATTTAGAGTATCCACTTGTCTACTCCCTATTTCGATTACATTAACCTTACTTTCTTTATTTGCCTTGTGTGGTTATGTAAATTTATCTAACGTTACACCTTTACTCGTCACAAAAGGGTCTAATTTTATAAGGTCGGTATTTTACTACGTTACATTATCAGTTTCTCCATCGATTCTTATGTTGGTAACTAAAAAAAGTAATAGTACTTTCTCTTATTTATTTGGAAGTTTTACCTTAATTGCCAAAATGTTTTTAATCATTGCTATTATAGGACCTTTACTTGCTAGTATTTATCGATTTCCTGAATACATTATTTTGAAAGAAATTAAAATTCTTGATTTCATTGAAAAAATTGAAAACATTGTTGCTTTATCTTGGATTCTTGATGTATTTGTCTATTTATCCATGTCTTCTCTACTCGTAAAAGAATTAATTCCACAAAAAGGGAACAAAATAGTACATACATTGCTTATTCTGATTACTTTCTTTATTTCTTTCTTATGTATTGGAAAATACTATACAAACGAATTAATCATTTATTATATTGTCCCTATATTTACTTCTGTTGTATTTATCTTAACTATTCTTCCTATGTTTCTTTATTTGTATGCCAAGAAAAAATAGTTCATTTTAGAACTATTTTTCTATTGTATAAGATTCTTCTTCAATATTAGCAAAAAGACTGTTTAAAGCTTCCTCTTTTTTTTCTTTCGTAATTGAATTCAAGATATTTTCATTCTTTTTCGTTGGCATATCAGCTGGTTTATTTAATTTTGGTAAATCAATTGTTTTAGGTAATTCAAATTCTGGTTTTACCGGAATTGGTGTTACTTCTTTTACCTCAGGAACTGGTGTTTCTTCCACTACTGATAATATAGGTTCTTCTTTTTCTTTATTTAAGTATACCGAACTAAATTGTGTTGGCATAGCTGGCTTTTTCACAGGTTCTTCTTGAAGTACTGGCTGCTCAACGGGTGCTATGACAGGTTCTGAAAATATATTTTCTTCCTTTTCTTCCTCAATAACAGGCGTATCCATTGTTGTTAAATCTACATGAAATGGATCTATAGCTGGTTCTTCTACCTTTGGCTCCAATACTGATTCTGGTTGATTATTGCTAACAGGAGCAGTAGGTTCTAGAGCATTATTTAAGCTAAATATATCCGAAATAAACGGATCCTTCGGTTCTTCATTACTCGTTTCATTGCTAGATTGATTTATCGTTGGCTGTATCGTTGTAACTAAGTCACTATTTAAAGTCATATTATCAAGACTAAATGGATTGGCTTCTACTACAGGTTCAACTACAGGTTGAGAAACAGGTGTATCTATCGGTGGAACCGGTGTATCAATTACTGGAGCCGTTTGAGGCGTCGGAGTCTCTACAGGATTAACCGCTGGTGCCACTGGTGTTTCCATCATAGTATTAACATTTGGCGCATTAACATCTGGCTGTCCATTAGTAAGTGAAATCGGTTCTAAAGTCTCTGCTTTTAACTCCTCTTGTTGTTGATTTCCATCTATATTTGTATTTGTTGGTTGTACATCTTCTTTTGAAATATTTTCAGCATTTCTTGCTTTTTCATCTTTTTTTCCAAAAAATAAAATTACTAAAAAAGAAAAGGCTAAAATAGTTATTACTATAAACAATCCTATTCCAAAATAATTGTTACTATAAAGTCTATATAGGAATTTCATTGTTCCACCACCTTATTATTCTATGAATAGAATATCATATTCCCCCACACAAATCAAGCACATTGTTTTTTATTTTGTAAAACCAACTAAAATTTTTAAAAAGGAACAAAAAAACAAAGTCTTACATAAACTTTGTCATTTGTTTCATTACTTGATTTACTTGCTTTTGGCTTGGTTTCCTTCCCATACTACTCATCATTGCTTCAATCATCTTCTCATTGATTGGAGGATTTTTTTGCATGTATTTTTTCATAGCAAATCTTGCTATAAAAAAACCAATAATTAAACCAACTACAAGGCCAATAACAATTAATAAAATATCATGTACCATAAACAATGGTCCTCCTTTTATATCATTGTACTAAAGTTTATGCGTTTTCTCAAGATTATGTTGCTAATCTTTCTAACCAGAAATAATCTTTATTTTCAAAATCACAGAAAAATAGATTTGAATATTCAGTTAAATCTTGTAAAAAAACAGGATGTATAATTGAACTCTTTAATGTTAAAAAATGTTTATGTACGATTAATTTTGATTCTTCTTTTTTATAAATATTATTAATTTGGTGAATGTTTTTAAATTTTGTATAAAAATAATTATCACTATATTTTTTAAATATTTTAATATCTAATTCTTTACTATTAAATGGTTCTGCCAATTTATAAAATAAATCTGCACCTCGATGAATGTCATGTTTATCTAAATTGTAGATATAAGATAGCATTTTAAAAAGATGATAAGGATTGTTTTTTGTAAGTCCCGCATATTCCTCTTTTATTTTAAAAATATAAAACGTTCTCATGATTAGTCACCATAAATAGTATAAGAGAAAGTTTATATTTTTTTTGTCAAAAAAAGTCGCAAAACTAATCTCTTAACAATAATTTTGCAACTTTTATTTTTAAATTTTCATAATCATATTCTGTCTTTTTCAATACTTCTTCTGGATGTCCGCTAAAACCAAAATCATTTACTCCTAAAATATATTTTTCATCGGTTACAAATAGTCCCCAACCAAGTTTACTACTTGCTTCTATTACAACTGTTTTTACATTTTTAGGTAAAATTTGTTCTTGATATACTTTATCTTCTTTTAAGAACAATTCCATGGATGGCATACTAACTACTCGAATATCTACATTTTCTTGTTTCAAATCTTCTTTTATTTTTATGGCTTGTAAAATTTCTGTTCCTGTTGCTAGTAAAATTCCATCTAATTTTCTTTCTTCTTTGGCTATAATATATGCTCCTTTACTAACCAGCTTTGCATTCGAATTTGGAATTTTTGGCATACTACTTTTACTTAAAACAAGACTTACTGTTTTTTTATTTTTACAAATGTATTCCCAAGAACCTAATACTTCGTTAATATCGCAAGGACGGAATGTAACCAAATTAGGAATACTTCTTAAAGCCGTTAATTGCTCTATTGGTTCATGAGTCGGACCATCTTCTCCAATAGAAATAGAATCATGTGTAAATATATAAGTAACTGGTAAACCCATCATGGCACTCATACGCATGGCAGGTTTTAAATAATCACTAAATGCAAGCATTGTACTACAATAGACTTTAAATCCTACCATTGCCATTCCATTTAATATTCCCGCCATTGCATGTTCTCTTACTCCAAAATTAATATTTCTTCCAAGTGGTTGTGCAAAAGATTGAATATTTGTATTATCAATATATGCTTTTGTACTTGATGCTAAATCGGCACTTCCACCTAATATAAGTTCTGTTTTGGAAGCGACTATATTTAATACTTTATGATTTGTCAAACGTAATTCTTCTTGATACGTATCATTTACACGATAATTTAAACTATCAAAAGGAATTTGTAAATCTCTATTAGCTAACATTCGTAATAGATTTAACAAACGATCATTTCCCGAAGATTGCATTTTTTTAAAAGAAGAAACATAATTGGCATATTTTGGCCCTACTCGATCATTAATTAATTGTCTTACATGCACAATCGTATCTTTTCTTACCTCAAATGGAGCCACAGTAACATTTAATTTTCTTTTAATTGCAAAAACATCATCATCCATCAAAGGTTTTCCATGCACAACACTTTTATTTTCGTTCATACTGTCTTTTCCAAGAATCGTATGAAAAATAACAATAGATGGTTTCTTACTTTTTTTCGCATTTGAAATTGCTCGGTCAATACTCTTTAGATTCATCCCATCTTTAACAACTTCTGTATAAAATCCCATAGAAGCAAAACGAGCTTCTACATCTTCTGTAAAATCAGTAGTTGTACTTCCATCATTTGTCATTTGATTACAATCATATAAAATCATTAATTTATCTAATTTTTGTGTTCCAGCAAAAGAAGCAGCTTCATAAGAAATTCCTTCCATTAAATCGCCATCACCACATAAAACATAGGTACGATAATCCATAAACGTTTGAGTTTCATCTTCACTTTTTATAATATTTTCCATATAACGCTCTGCTAACGCAAAACCAACGGCATTGGCAATTCCTTGTCCTAAAGCTCCTGTTGAGATATCAACTCCTGGGGTAATCCCATATTCTGGATGCCCTGGTAATTTAGAATCAATACTTCTAAATTGTTTTAAATCTTCTCTTGTAATATTAAATCCACATAAATGTAGTGTTGCATATAGTAAAGCGGAACCATGCCCAGCGGAAAGAACAAATCGATCTCGATTTACCCACTCTGGATTCTCAGGATTTATATTCATATGTTTTGCGTATAAAGTATATAGTATTGGTGCTGCAGATAAAACAATGCCAGGATGTCCACTATTGGCTTGACTAATCATATCAAGAGCCAAAGCCTTTATTTCATTAACAGCATTTATATCATTTGGATTCATTTTGGATCCCTACCTATTCTTATCAATAAGTATAACATGTATTATTTAAGATGTAAATTTTGATTAAATCCATTTTACTTTCGTTAAATTTTCATTAAGTTCAAATTCTTTTTCTTTTAAAGCATCAAACAAGTTAATATGTAAACTATTACAAATCGATATTAAAACGAGGAATATATCTGCTATTTTGGATTCGGAATTTTTATACTTTTCTTCTTTTAAAGAAATACGTATTTCTTTTCCAAGCTCAATCACATTAAAAAATAAACGAAACATTTCACTAGAAATATCTTTTTTATTAAATGTATCCACATTTATTTGTTCTTCCACATATTTTTGAATTAAATCTAAACTATCTTCACGAGATAAACTTTTTAATAATTCTTTTTTATCTAATTTCATAATTAATCTCCTATAGCAACGATTGTGCTATTTTCTCCTTTCTTTTCTAATTCGTTTAAATACTTGAATCTAGCATTTAGAGCAAACACTCCAAAAATGATGACCGAATACAACAAAATAACTCCACTATACTTTTCAATTATTTTTTTCATATACACTCCTTCTTTCTGTTCTCAGAATAACACGTATATTTGTTCGTGTCAATACATTTTGTGAACATTTGTTTGACTTTTTACACAAACTATGTTAATATGATTTTGGAGGTAAAGTTTGAATGAAAGAATTAACTACGAAACAAACTGAAGTCTTGAATTTTATAAAAAAATATACAGCCATGCATGGTTATCCCCCTGCAATTAGAGAAATATGTGCTGGTCTTGGACTTTCTAGTCCTGCAACCGTTCATGCCCATGTAAAAAAACTAGAAGATGCTGGAGTAATTAAAACATCCAATAATAAATTTAGAACCATTGAAATTCTTGTAGAAAATGAATTTATAGAAAAAGAAGATGTGATTAAAATTCCTCTCCTTGGAAAAATTACTGCTGGTAGTCCTATCGAAGCCATTGAACAACCAAATGAATTTTTTAATATTCCTGCTTCCTTAGTTCCTAGAAGTGAAACAGTCTTTGCTTTACATGTAAGTGGAGAATCTATGATTAATAAAGGAATATTTGATGGAGATTATGTCATTGTTCAAAAACAAAAAGTGGCTAGAAACGGTGATGTTGTTGTAGCTATGACTATGGATAATGAAGTTACTTTAAAAACTTTCTATAAAGAAAAAGATCATATCCGCTTACAACCAGAAAATGATACAATGGAACCAATTATTTTAGCTAATTGTACCATTTTAGGAAAAGCAATTGGTTTATATAGAAAATTCTAGCCTAACTTTATAAGTTGACTTACTTTGAAAGATTTATTTAGTAAAAAAAATAGTTGTATGTAAACACAAAGTTGTGTACAATATAAGTGTAAGTGTTACCAAATTGATAACGCCTTACGTTTTGTTGAAAGACGCTATACCATTTTATTATGTAGAATTATGCATGTATTTGGTTAGCGTCTGTTTTTTATATTAACCGAAGAATAACAACGATTAGCATAATTATAATTACTAAAAGAATGTATACTATTCTTAGCATATTTTCTTTGTTCATAACTCCTCGCCTCCTACTTTCCAAAACCCCCAATTTTAAAATCTCAGTTGTTTGTACTTGTAAGAATGAGTAGTAAGGCGCTACACTTGGCAACACGAACCGTTATTATATAGAATAAAATACTAATTTCAAGCCATTCGACAGAAAAATACAAAATATTATATAAAAAATTTTTCGATTATAAGAAATCTTTATATTTTTTATTAAATTTCTCTATCTGACTTGAAGGTTGTTGTCTTAACTTTCGCGATTCTCCAGTTTCCATTTGTTCTTGGTTTGTAGTAGATGTGTTATTTAAATATTCTATTCTTGTTTCTTCTTCATTACTAATACTTTTTATAGGCATATCTCTATTTTTTAATAAATCATAGTCTGCTTCACTTAAAATATAAGTTTTTTCACCAAAAAATATTTGCTTTAAATGTACTGTGTCTATATAGCCCTTTTGAAAATTTAAACTTAATTCTACTGCTGTTGGAAAAGAATCATTTATATCTGATAAAGAAGGTACAGTAACTTCTAAGGTATTTTCATCTTTAATATCTATACAATATCTATGCGCATGCCCATGAAGGATAATAGGAGCAGTTGGAAGTAATACTCCTCCTCCATTAGTATGATGATAAAGTAATATATTATCATTTTTAATATCTATAATTGTATTATTAAATCCACCAATAATAATATCATGACGATAGCTTTTGGCAATTTCAATAATACTTTGTGCATTGTTTGTCAAAGCACTCACATCATGATTACCTGCAACCCCAAAAGTTAAAATATTTTTATCAAATGGATAATCCTTCATAAAATGTTCTATTTGCAAAAAAGTATCTTCTATATTTTGACTTCCTTGCGTGAAAGTTCCATCTATCATATCGCCACAGCAAAAAATAATGTGTATTCCATTCTTAATGCAATAATCAAATGCCTTATCTACTAAATCCAGTCGTTCTAAAGAATTTCCAAAATGTAAATCGGAAATGACCAAACATTTCAATTCTGTTTCTTTAGGAGATGTAATTATACTTACATTTTGCTTTTTTCTTAAATAATTATTTAACTCACTTACTAAGAAAATAGATTGATAAGAAATTACTCCATTAGAATAATACTTTGGACTTACTAAAAATCCTTTATTTTTTAAATTTGTTAGATTATTAAACAACTGCTTATTTGAAAGATTTAAAATTGAACATATTTCATTACAAGTTTTTCCCTCTTTTAAAAGTTGCAATAATTGCATTGTTTGATCTGACATAGTAAATCCCCCTTTCATTAAGAACGGAATATATTATAACCCCCCCCCCAACGAAAAGTCAACAATTAACAAAATAAAAGTAATGATATACAATACATGTTAACCCCCCTTAGAAAAAGGAATAACTTGACGATTATGTTAAAATAATCAGTCATGAATAGAAAGACTACTTACAAACACTTAAATAAAAGAAGTAAGTGTTTTTCTCTTAAATTCACTTACTTCTTTCACATCAGTTCTTAATTCATTGGTTTTACAACTTCCAATTAAGATTTAAATTATATTTTATCAATTCTTAAAAGGTATATAATCATGTTAATCTCATAGAAAATAAACATATTTCTATCTAAATAACATAAATACTAAAAATGCTAAATAAATAACTAATACAATCAAGCCATTTATTTTATCAGACTTTTCTGATTTACCTGTTATTCCTAATGCCATGGTTGTCAAATACCCACCTATTAATCCACCAATATGAGCAGCATTATCAATACCACTTATACAGAATCCTAAAAATAAATTCATGATAATTAAAGGAATAATTTGCATTCTTAAAACATTTCCTAAATAAAGACGATAATGATATCCAAAATAAAGCATGCTTCCTAAAAGCCCAAATATAGCTCCACTTGCTCCAACAGATAAAGTATTAGAAAAAATACAAGACATCAAACTACCACAAATTGCACTAAACAAATAAATAAGTAAAAACTTCACTTTTCCTAAAAAGTTTTCTAGTTGTGAACCAATAATACATAAGGAATACATATTGACAAACAAGTGGATAATTCCTGCATGCAAAAACGTTCCAGTAAGTAATCGAAATATTTGCCCATTTTTGATAGCTGGAGCATAGACTGCCCCAAACGAATAAAGGGTTCCAGAATCTGTGCTTCCTTTTCCAAAAAGGTAAGTCATTAAAAATAGAATCATACAAATGGCCATGATAACATAGGTCACTATAATTTGTTTTGGTTTAAATGTTGCTTCATAAATACGATTGCTTTTTTCCGTTTTTGCATTAATATCCTCTGTCACATTTAAAATCAATTCAATCCCTTGGGCATCTTTCAATAATTTATTTCCAATTCCTGGGAAAAAATTCTCAATTTTTTTCGTTTCTTCTTTACTAAAATCTTTTAATAAAATAGATTTTATATTTTTATCATCGACTAATTTTACATCTTCATTAATATCTAAGAAAATATTAAAAGTAGACATAGAAAAAGATAAAGTTTTTTTCTTAATCTGACGCATAACGTTTTTTATTTTAAACATATCTGTTCTAAATTGTTCATTATTATGAATATAATTTGAATTTATACGAATAATCTTATATTTTGCTTCATTATTTTCTAACCATATTTCATCTTTTACTCCGTTCACAATAATTGGAGTGTAGTTTCCTTCGGTAATAAAATAATGAACTAAACGCATAACAATTTCATCTTTTTTAGTTATTATAATTGTATTCATTTCTTTCTCCTTAGTAATATTATTTTAGTATACTTCATACATTTAGTAAAGAGGTGAAGTCTTTTTGCAAAGTTTTTTATTGACAATCAGTTTTATTGTTGCCCATTGCTTACTATTAATTTCATTAAAAAAAATTATTATTTCCGATAAAATAGATAATGATTTACTCTTTATTTACCTTAGTAATATTATTTTGTTATTTGCTTTCTTTTACTTTTTTCTATATGCGAATAATCTATTATTTTCCTTTTTGATTTCTTTATTTTTAATGATTTTTTCTTATCTTCTCATTTATCACATCAAAAATATATTAGGAAAATATCAGCTTATTAGTCTACCATATTTTTTTTTAAATGTTTACACTTTTTCTAATATTTTAGTCTACTTTCTCTTCTAAAGTTATTAAGTATTCATTAAAATATTCTGGTAATGGACATTCAAAATGCATATTTTCTTTCGTAATCGGATGAATAAAATCAATCGTCCTCGAATGCAAAAATTGTCCATATTCTTTTATCTTTTGATGTCCATAAACGGGATCATTGAATACTGGATAGCCAATATATTGCATATGTACTCTAATTTGATGGGTTCTTCCTGTTTCCAAATTTAAACTTACTAAAGTATTATTTTTATATCTTTTTAAAACCTGTAAATGAGTAATTGCATTTTTAGAATTGGTTGCTGTCACTGTCATCTTTTTACGATTGTTGGTATCTCTTCCAATGGGAGCATCAATTTTAGCTTTGTTATGAGGAAATACTCCACAAAGTAATGCAACATATTCTCTTTTTACATCATGCGTTTTAAAATCATCAGATAAAATACGATGGGCTTTATTACTTTTACAAACTAACATGATTCCTGATGTATCTTTATCGATTCGATGGACAATACCTGGTCTTCCTTCCCCATTCAAGTCACTAAGATTATTTGTGTAATATAAAAGTCCATTGGCTAATGTATTCTCTTTATTTCCACTTCCTGGATGAACGACAATCCCCGTAGGTTTATTAATCACCATAATATCTTCGTCTTCGTATAGTATATTTAAATCCATTTCTACAGGAACAAGATCACTCTCTTCTTGATATTCCTTAATAATTTCTATACAATCGTTTACTTTTACTTTATAGCTTGGCTTTACCAGATTTCCATTCACTACAATATCTCCATTTAAAAGCATTTTAGAAACAATATTACGCGAATACTCTACTACATCGCTTAAATATTTATCGATTCGTTCATTGTTCTTAAGAGCGATTATTTTTTCCATGTATATCTTCTCCTTTTAAAATAGCGATGATTAGAAGAAATATCCCAATAACAATCGCTGTATCCGCGAAATTAAACACAGGATAATGATAAGAAAATAGTTTAAAAGATAAAAAATCACGAACATATCCTAAAAAAACACGATCAATTAAGTTTCCAAATATACCACCAACAAGCAGTCCAAATGCTATATTGTTTTTCGTATTTTCCTTAAAACTGTACATATATCGAAAAAGAATAAATAAAGCAATTAAACTCACAAGAATTAAAAACTCTATTTTATTATCAAAAATACTCCAAGCTGCACCATAATTTTCAATAAAATGCAACGAAAAAAAGTTTTTAATTATGACTACAGATTCATCAATCTTTAAAAACATACTAATTCCAATTTTAGATATTTGGTCAATAAGTAAAGAAAGAACAGAAACTATAAATATTTTTCGATTCATAACTATCGCTTCTTTCTTTTGTATTATAACCTAATAATTAAATTTCAACAAGTATCACATCTGTACCAATTTTTTTAATTTGTTCCAAGTGTACATTCACTTCTTGAGAACTACCAAAAAATCGAAAAAAACGACGTGGTTCAACAATAAAATATTTTATGATTTTTTGATCATCTAACTCAATATCAACAATTCTTCCTAATTTTTTGCCATCAACAATACTGACTACATCTTTTATTTGTAATTCAGAAACACGCATAGTTTACCACCTTTATAAAAATGTATGCAAAAAAAACAGAAAAAAGAATAAAAAAGAAAAATTTTGCTAATTTTGTTTACATTTGTAAAATTGTCTTATAAAATTCCTACCTTTATGCTCTAAATTTCTTTTTTTATAAGCACATTTTGAAAATTAGTTATTTGTCTTCGTTTTTAAAGTGTGTTAATTTTAGTTGGCGAGATGCAAAAAGACGTATGGTGTTTGCCACTAAAACATTAAAATGTGGAGGTGGTCTTATGATGGATAAAAAAAATTTTCTTATTTTATCGCTGATTATGATAATCATTCTCTTGATACTATTTGACCAGATAAATTTCTAGGGGGGTTTTGAGACGAAAGGTAAAAAAACACCATCAGTTAAGATGGTGATTGCAATTTGCAAGCACTTATCATAAGCGTCTCGCTTAAATTAAGAATAATATAAATTTAAATAAATGTAAAGGTTATTTTTATTCTTGACTCTTTAGGATACCATACACCATTCCAATATTTGTAGGTACAATATATTTTGCATCGATTGCTTCTGCAACGACCAATACAAAAGCGCACATCGCACGGGTAGCGTCCCACCAATTTGGGTCTTCTACTTTTTCTTTTATTTTATCTAGAGAAATTTCCTGAAAATACCTTATCGTTTCTCTTGTTCTTGTATCTATATCCATCATAATCGGAGCAAGATTATCTTCATATAATTCATTTTTTTCATAAAAAATTCCTGAAATTCTAGCAAATTTTTCATGTCCTCCACCAGCAAGTATTAAAATATTTGCTTTTTCTTTTGGCAAAACAATTCTATCTTTAATATACGCCATAACTTCTTCTAATGACGTTGTTGCAACATCTTCTGCTAAATCAGGAAATTTACATAATACATCCATTACACCAATAGAAGAATTAGCAGTTTCTTTTATTCCATTGTCATAAATAGCAATTTCAGTAGAACCGCCACCGCCAATCAAAACACATGCTTTTTCTTGCACAGAACTTGTTGCTCCCAAAACAGTTAACTCACTCTCTTCTTCCTGCGAAATAATATGAAATTCTATATGCGTTTCCTCTTTAAAATTGTTTAAGAATGTATCTTTTTCTATTTCACTTAATGTTCTAAAAATACTTGTTCCACAAACATAAATATCTTGGTATTTCTCTTTTAATATTTTTACAATTTTTATTAATTCTTGAAAATCACTTTCTCTTATTTTTTTATCTTCACTATAATGTCTTTTAAAAAAGATTGTTTTTTCTTCTAATCTTTCTACAGTTTCTCCGTCGTATTTATCAACTTTAGTAACCGTTGAACCTACTTCAATAATAATTTTATTCATTATTTTGTACCTGTCGACCCAAAAGCATTTGCACCGCGTTCTGAATCCTCAAGATCATCAACTTCAATAAATTTTGCTTTTAAATATGGAGTTATAATGAATTGAGCAATTCTTTCTTGTGGTTCAATTTTTTGTTCTATAGTTCCGTGATTATGTAAAGAAACCATGACTTCTCCACGATAATCAGAATCCACAACTCCAACTTTGTTTGCTGGTGCTAGATTTCTTTTTGTAGCTAGTCCACTACGAGCATAAATTAACCCAGCATAACCAACTGGTAATTCAAACGATAAACCAGTTGGTACTAATTTTGTTTCACCTGGAGCAAAAACCATTTCTTCTTCTATACAAGCATAAAGATCAGCACCTGCAGCATATTCTGTTCCATAAGTTGGAATTTTAGCATTCTCTTTTAGTTTTTTTATTTTTACTTCTTCAATTAACATCTACAAGCACCGCTTTCTATATTTTTTAACTCTTCTTTTTTATTTAGAATATCACTATTATCAATATATAATACTATTTCATTGTCTTTATTATTTAAAGTCTTTTTAACATCAATAATTCTTTGATTAGAACTACCCACATAATGTAATTTTTCTTCTGCAAGTTTTAAAACAAATCTTCCTTCTAATAAAACATCTATATTTTCCAATATATCTTTTAATTCTTTATCTGTTTTTACTTGCTCCATTAATTCTTCCCAAGTATATCCTGTATAAGACCATATAGTTTTGGTTGGATATAGTTTTTTTACGTTCGTTACTAAATCACGAATCGTTTTACGATTGGCTAAAAAGAGAGGATCTCCACCAGATAACGTAAGTCCGCTACACCAATCTTGATCTAACTCTTGATAAATTTCTTTAATAGCATCATCATCAAAATCCAAACCATCATTTTCATCCCAAGTTAGGGCATTTTGACAAGCGGGGCAATGATGAATACAACCACTTGTCCACAAAACTACTCGTAATCCTTCTCCATTTAACATATCTGCTTTTGTTATATTATGATATTTCACTTTTATCTTCCTCCCTACATTGACTTTCTCTCAGAGATTTCTACCATCTTCGCTTTATTAAGTCTTGTATCTCCATGTACTCTGGAATAAGATAAATAACCATTCATACGATCAATTTTTGTTAAATCAGAACTTCCACATTCTGGACAAGTATCCATATCTAATTCTTCATGCCCACAATTGTTGCAATAAGCTAAAGATAAATTGACTCCTTCATAAAATCCTTTTTCCATCGCTCTTTCCACATAAGTAATCATTGCTTCTTTATTATAATTCAAATTGTAACGTACATATTGAATACGTCCACCACGGAATAAATCCCAAAATCTTCCTTCTAAGTCTTGTTTTTGAATACCATTTATATCTTCCCAAACGCCACAATGAAAGGAATTGCTAACATATTCACGAGAAGATACGCCTTCAATAACACCATATTTTTTACGGAATTGTTCAATTTGTAACCCACATAAATTTTCCGCTGGCGTTCCATAAATGGCATATAAAATATGATCTTCTTTTTTAAATATTTGTAATTTATCATTAATATATTTCATAACTTCAATAGCAAATGCTCCATCTTCTACTAAAGATTTTCCATTATATAATACTTGTAGTTCATTAAGAGCTGTAATTCCAAAAGAGGCTGTAGAAGCTTCTAAAAGTGGTTCTATACTATCACTTGGTTGTAAATGTCCTTTATAAAACCCTCCTTCACAATAAGCAAGAGGATTAATACTTGCCTTTTTCTTCCCTAAATATTTATAAGTACGAATATGAATTTTTCGAATCATTTCTAAATAATAGTCTAGCACTTCATAAAATTCTTTTTGTTCTTCACGAGCTTTTGCCAGAATCATTGGTAAATGTAAAGAAACGGCACCAATATTAAATCTTCCAATAAATACAGGCTTATCATCCTTATCTGCTGGTTCAAAGCCACCTCGTTCAAAATAGGGACTTAAAAAAGCACGACATCCCATTGGACTTACTACACGACCATATTTTTTATACATTTCTGGCACATATCCTTCGCCTGATAAAGATAAATAATCTGGGTACATTGTTTTTGAACTACAATCAATAGCGGCTAAGAAATTATCACGTAATTCTTTCCCTTCTCCATGCAAATTTTTATCATACAAAAAAACTAATTTAGGAAATAAAGTTGGTTTTTTATGCCCTTCTTTACCTTGCCCTTTCTTATGTGTATCTAAAATTATCTTAGAAACTAAACGGCCAAAACGACTTGTATCAATACCAAAAGTAAAAGTAACAAATGGATAATCGCCACGAGAAGACCCTACACTATTTAGTTTATATTCAATCCCTTGATATCCTTGTTCACATTCACGTTGTGTTTTTTTGAAAGCATAAGCCTCTGCTCCTTCACTATCCGCATCATCCCCTTTGATATCTAAATATTCTTGATAATATTTTCGATACGTTTTTTCTGCATAAGGAGCCAAAATCGTATCTACTTCTGGAACCGTAAAACCTCCATATTGCATAGCAGCTGTATTGATAATTACATCTCCCATAACATCAAATGCCGTATCTAATGTTTTTGGTTCGTTATACCAAAGATTTCCCATTTCGAATCCATCTTTCATAACGGCTCCAACATCACATAAGCAACAGTTCATCGTATCACGTCTAGCGGACATATCATGAACATAAATATAGCCATCTTCACACGCTTCTACTTCCGCTGTAGTTAAAAAAAACTTTTTATATAGTTCCTTATTTAAAGAACCATACACTAAACTTCTTTGGGTAGCAACAAGGGCACTATCCGTATTAGAGTTTTCTTTATCCCCAATATAATTAATTGCTTGGGCTTTTTTATAAACCTTATCTAATATATGCACAAACTCTTTTTTATAATTACGATATTCACGGTAACTTTTTGCAACAAGCGGATTTACTTTTTCTAAAGCAGCTTCTACACAATTATGAATTTGTTGCACTTCTGGATTTGTTGTTTGTGTTTCCAAAAGTTCTAAAACAATGGATACAACTTCATCTTCGGCTTCTGGAGTCAACTCTACCATAACTCTTTCAGCACTTTTTCGAATGGCAATTTTTATCTTGTCCCCATCAAAATTTTGTTGATTTCCATTTCTTTTGATAATTTTAATTTTTTTTGCGAAATTTTCTTCTTTTTTATTCATTTCTTACTCCCACTTCCTTCTACTATTAAAATTTTAACATCAAAAAGGAAAAATAAATGTTGCAATTGCAACATTTTTTGATTTTTGTTATAATATTTTTAGAAAAAAATTGAAAGGTGCCTAAAATATGCAGAATTTAAAGCAAAAAAAAATGGAAGATTTACATCTAGAAGTCATGTCAAACTGTGTCAATGTAAAAAAGAAAAATTTTAAAGCTGGCGAATATATCCTAAGTTTTGGGTTGCGTCAAAAGATGCTAGGATTAGTTACGAAAGGAAATGCCGATATCATCCGCATTGATATTAATGGAAATGTATCTGTCATAAAAAAATTAACAGTAGGACATATATTTAATGATGCTTTCTCTTGTTTTTCTAACGATAGCACATTTGTTATTAGCAAAACAGATACGGAAATCTATTTTATTGATTATTCTCCCATTTTTAAAGATTGTCCTATCAATTGCAAATATCATAATCAAATGGTAAATATGATTATTAATTTAATGACCGAAAATAGTATTCTTTTAAATGAAAAAATTGAAATATTAAGCCATCAAAAAATGAGAGATCGTATCTTAGCTTTTTTAAGTATGGGAATAGGAGATGAAATGACGAATACCTACACCATTCCATTTTCCCTTTCTGAACTTGCCGATTTTCTGTGTGTTGATCGGAGTGCTTTAATGCGTGAACTAAAGCATATGGAAGAAGAAAATATAATCAAAAGAGATAATAAAACAATTACTTTATTATAATCATTTAATTAGACGTTTCACATTATTAATCGCATTTTTTTCAATTCGAGAAACTTGAGCTTGCGAAATGCCTAAAGATTCTGCAATTTCCATTTGGGTTTTCCCAATAATAAATCGTTCAATTAAAATATTTCTTTCTCTTTCTTTTATTTTATTTATTGCTTTTCTTAAGGAGATTAACATATCTTTATCTTGATTCGACTCTTTTTTATCCGCAATTTGATCAAGTAAATAAATGGTATCTCCCCCATCATTATAAATAGGTTCAAAAATACTCATCGGTTCCTTTAAAGAATCTAGGGCAAAATTAATTTGATATTCTTCAATATCTAAATGCTTAGCAATCTCTTTATTCGTTGGTTCAACTCCATGACTTTTTAAGTAATCTTCTTTATATTTAATGATGGAATAAGCTAAATCCTTAATACTTCTACTTACTCGAATAGAGGTATTATATCTGATATATCTTTTTATTTCACCGATAATTAAAGGACATGCATAGGTTGATAACTTTAAATTATAAGATAAATCAAAATTATCAATGGCTTTGATTAATCCAATCACTCCAACTTGAAACAAGTCATCTAAATTGTATTTCTCTTTGTTAAATTTTTTTAGGATACTTAAAACAAGTTTTAAATTCCCATTAATAAGTTCTTCTTTTGCACTTGCGTCTCCACTTTGATAACGCTTAAATAATTCAATCATTTCTTTCTGCTTTAATACTTTAATATCGCTGGTATTTAAATTAGTAATATCTACTTTATATTTGCTCAAATAAAAAACTCCTTTCATAGAAGTTTTGCTATAAAAAGAGATTTTTTATTCAAAAATAGATAAATTTGCTTTTTAATTATTTAATTAAAATTACATGCTTCGTCCATCAGTTTGGCTTTGGCTTTGTGTTTGCACTAAATCAAATTTTATTGTACGTTTATTATCTTCAACAACTTTTGCATCATCCGCTAAATTTGTCGTAACTTGCGCATTTAATAACGAATTCGCTAGCATAGTAAAATAAGGATACACGTTAAATCCATTGTTTTTTCCTACGCTATAAAGGCCGTAGCCAATTGCCCAATCACTATATGATAATGATGTCTTATTACATTTGTCATTAAAAGCAAAAACGGCTCTTTCAAAATCATTTTGAAACGAATTATCCATTGTTTGAAAATCCATATTCCACACTCCTTATATGTATTTATTATAGCATACAATTAATAGTTATAGACATTTTTTATGTTTTTTAACTAATTTATTTCTTTAATTTCTTTTTCCGATAATTTTGTAGCCTCTGCTATTTGTTTTATTGTAATATTAGGCATGGTAAGTAATACTTTTGCAATTTCAATAGCCTTTTGTTTTGTTCCTCTTTCAAAAGCCTTCTCTTCTCTTTCTTCCCTTGCTGCTTCTAAATTAAATTCATCATGATTGTAATATAATATTTGATCAAAATTATCAAATAACTCTTTCATTTTCTTTTCCACCTTCTCCATCATATGGTTTTCTTGATATACTTCTTTTCTTATTTCATCATCATGGCACACAAATATATAGAGTAACCAACGTAAATCTTTTTCATTTAATTTTTCAATTTCAGTATAAGGTATCTTTTGTAATATGTCTAGGTCTATGTCATAAATATTGGTTGGATTTTCTTTTCTTGGAATATGAAATTTCTCTTCCATGGCTATTGTATGATATATAAATTCTTTTTTACCATAGCAATCATAATTATTTATATTAATTTGAATAACAGGCTTTAAATTTAAGTAATTAAATCCTGGAAATGTTTGACGAAGCAATAATTGTGCTATATAACTATTATTCTTTCTTCTTGTTTTCTTACTATAATTATAGTTTACTTCCAAATTAATAATTGCAAAGTCATTTTCCACCGCTACATCTACTTCTTGGTCTTTCTTTTCAATATTTAAACTTACTTTTGTATCTATTAATCTTAAATTATTCATCACATACTCTTTATCCAGTTTTAAAACAACTGCTATTATACTTACTAAATATTCTCTACAAGAAACATCTTTCAAGATTTTATTAGCTACTATATCTTTTAAATACATCTTGTTTTTATCCATAAAAAGCTCCCTCACGAATACAAGATACCAAAAACATAATCAAGAAACAAATTGCTAATTTTTAAAATTCATAACAAAAGAAAAAGAAATGTTTATCCAATTTTTTAAATTGGTGAAACATTTCTTACAATTAGATACAATTCATACAAAATTAATAAAATTTTATTTTTTTTATTATTTTTATGTTTTCAAAAGATTTTTTAAATTTTTAATCACTTTCTTTTCAATTCTTGAAATATAAGACTGGCTAATTCCTAGCATTTCTGCTACTTCTTTTTGGGTATACTCTTCGGTATTATTTAATCCATATCTTAGAACCATAATTTGCTTATCACGCGGTTCTAGTTTGTTGATTTCATTAGCAAGCATCTTTTTATCCATGGCTGTCTCAAATTCTTTAATAACAATATCTTCATCAGTTCCAAGCACATCTTCTAAATGAAGTTCATTTCCTTCTGAATCAAAGTTTAGGGCATCTTCAAAAGAAATTTCTGTTTTGCGACGCTTATTTTTTCTTAAAAACATTAATATTTCATTGGCAATACAACGTGATGCATACGTAGCAAGTTTAATATTTTTATCAATTTTATAAGTATTAATTCCTTTTATCAAACCAATGGATCCAATACTTACTAAATCCTCTATGTCATAGCCAGCACTTTCATATTTTTTCGCTAAAAAGACAACTAAACGCAGATTATGCTCAATTAGAATATCTCTTGCACTTTCATCTCCTTCTTTCAAACGAATTAAAGCTGCAAGTTCTTCTTCTTTGCTAAGTGGTGGCGGTAATTTATCGGTACTTCCCACAAAGAAACATTCTGCATACTTTTTCTTCAACCACAAAATTATTTTTTGAATCATAATAGCTCCTCCATTAATTTGTTATTTAAAATACATTCTACACCCGCCAAATGAAATTTTTTGTCGCTTATACCAATTAAATAATTTTTATATTTTTTTTGATTGATTAAAATATAGGATGGTTTAATACATTTGAGTAAATTCTGATTGTTTAAACTATGAAAAGGAATATAATACACATGTCTATCTTTTTCATCAATAAGACCCTTTTCTATCAAAATAATTGGCTTATTCGTAATTGGATCGATAAGTTTATTTCCCGTATCCAAAAAGCCATTTAATGTTAGCTTTTCATTATCTTTTAAAACAATATCAACAGAATAAATTAAATTATATGTACTTTTAAACTGCTTGGCTTGTCTACTATAAATATATAAAATAACAGGAGAAATTAGAATTAAAACAACAGCATTGATACTAATTCCTTTGTTGATAAAAATAAGTCCTATATGGGTGTAACTAAATTCCATATTTAAGTAATATAAGAATCCTCCTAAAATAACACTAATCATGTAAAAATACCCTAAATTATTAAAAGTATATTTTAAATCTTTATATTTAAAAGCTCCTATGACCATAAAAATAGCAATCCCAATTTTAAAAAGAAACAAGAAAAAAGAAGAAACAGGAAAGAACAAAAAAAGAATCGATGTACTTCCAATGCAAGTACCCAAAAGGATTCTTTTGATAGAAGCATTTCTTTTTAGAACAATCGAAGTGGTTACTAACAATAAAAAATCTAAATAAAAATTTAAAAGGAATACTAAATCCACATAGACTTTCATAAGTATCACCAAAAAAAGTATAAAAAAAAACGACCTATAATTATGTCGCTTTTTAGTCTTATTTATTAAAAATCGTTATGATTTCTTAAGAATGGTGGAATGTCATATTCTGAATCCACTTCATCCTCTGCTCTTTTCTTAGGCATTTTAGAATCACTTGTAGAAGCTGGTTTTTCTTCTTTCTCTGTTTCTTTACCATCAAATCCGGTAGCAATAACTGTTACAATTACCTCATCAGATAAATTAGAATTTGGGATAGCTCCGAAAATAATATTAATATCGCTATTAGCAGCTTCTCGTACCGTTTCAACCGCATCTTCGATTTCAAATAAAGTTAATGAATCGCCACCAGTAATATTGATGATTGCATCGGTTGCACCTTCAATTGTTGTTTCTAAAAGCGCACTTGATACAGCTTGTTCCGCAGCATCTATAGCACGATTATCTCCAATTCCCATACCAATTCCAATTAAAGCTGTTCCTGATTTTTCCATAACTGTCTTAACATCAGCAAAGTCTAAGTTAATTATTCCTGTTACAGCAATCAAATCAGAAATCGATTGAACACCTCTATGTAAAACGTTATCTACTTCTTTAAAGGCATCTTGGAAACTAGTTGTTTTATCAATAATATCTCTTAATCGATCATTTGGAATAATGATAAGTGTATCTACGTGTTTTTTCAATTCTTCTAGACCAACTAGAGCATGTTCCATTCTTCTTTTTCCTTCAAAACGGAATGGTTTTGTAACAATACCTACAGTTAAAGCACCTGAGTCTTGAGCAATTTCCGCAATAATTGGAGCAGCACCTGTGCCTGTTCCTCCACCAAGTCCACAGGCAATGAATACCATATCAGCACCCTTAACACACTCTTCAATTTCAGCTTTACTCTCTAATGCCGCTTCTCTTCCTATTTCTGGATTTGAACCAGCCCCACGTCCTCCAGTAATATTCTCACCGATTTGAATCTTATGTTCTGCTTTAGAAGCATTTAGAACTTGTAAGTCTGTATTCACTACATAAAACTCAACGCCTTGTACTCCTTCTTCAATCATTCGATTTACGGCATTACAGCCACCGCCACCTACACCAAATACTTTAATTTTAGCAATAGGGTCAATTTTTAATCCATCCATAATACACTCTCCTTAATTATCGAAAAAATATCCAAATAATTTTCCTAATACTGAATTATCTGCTATATTAATTTTTTTATGTTTACCACTTAATTCTTCTTGCTCTTCTAAATTAAAAATGGAAAATTCTTTATCTCGCAATTTTAATTTATTGTTGTAATATTTTATCAAACCTAAGCAAGCTGAATATTTATTATTTCTTACTCCTATTTCATGCATTTTAGCAATACTTGCGTATTTACCAAACACACTTTCTAACGTAAGTTCAAAATCACTCATCTCACTTACGCCACCCGTTACTATTATATAATGAATTTCTTTTTTTGTTAAGAGATTAATTTGCTTTTTGCATATATTTAAAATTTCTTCTAAACGGCTCATAATAATTTCGCTAAGTTCGTACTGATTAATAGAAATTCTTTCTCCTAACTTATTCGTAACTGTGAGTGATGCACTTGCCTGCGCCATCCGTTTATGTGCTAAACCTAAATGTTCTTTTAGGTACCTTGCATCATTCCTTGTTACCTTATATATAAATGATATATCATTATCGATATTTTGTCCACCTATTTCAACAACTGATGTATTAGTTAAAACTCCTTTATTAAAGATAGAAACAGTTGTCGTAGCATCTCCAATATTAATAATTGCTCCTACTAAATTGCTAATTCGATCATTTTTTAAAGCACAATAATCTCCAGAAGAAGTTAAAGAAATATCAATGATTTCTATACCTAATTTATTAAAACAATCAAGTATTACATCTACGTTTTTTTTAGGTATCATGCTAACTACCGTTTTGACGGTTAATTTATTAGCCACTTGATTTAAAGGATTCTTCACAAATTCATCTTCGTTAATTCTAAAATTGGTAGGAACGATTCCAACAATTTCTAAATCTCTAGGTACTTTATTATAAACAGACGCTTGCATGGCTCGAACAATATCAATTCCACGTACAACTTTATCTTCATTTGTAATCGTTGTACTACCCTCACTGATGATAAATTCCGTATCAAAACTAGGCACAGTAATAGCTACTTTTTTTATTTTGAGTCCTAAGACATCTTCGGCTTTTTTTACAGTAGTTCTTAAAATAGGAGTTAAAACTTCTTTATTCACAACTAAACCTTTTTTGATACCTTTAGATTCTGTTTCCGCAACAGCTAAAATATTTGTTTTGGACTTTATAATTTCTGCAACAATTAACTTAATCGAATTTGTTCCTATATCCATACTAGCTAATATTTTTCTCATATCTTTCTCCTATTTTATGTTTAATACAATTATATAAGAATTCATGGGAAAACTCAAGGAAATTTGTATAAATTTAGAATGGAAAAACAGTACATTATAGATAGTACTGCTTAATTATAATTTTTTATTTCATCCGATTTCGATCCGATAAGGATTTGACATTGAACCATCACCGTCACGATATTCAGATTCAGAAATTAGATGAAGGACAGGATACACTTCACGCTCGGAAGATGTTTGACCAGAGTACAACAGGCCGCCGTTAGACGTCAATTGATAAGCGCCATGGACGCCCGTAAATCCTGCGACTATGGTCCATCTATTTTTAGGAACGAATAACCAATCATTCTCTATACATCCTGATACATTTTCCTCTTTCCACGTATTTATCAAGGTAGTTAAACAAGTATCTCTATCAGTCGAGGCGTCCCCACTTGTTGCAAATCCATAATCGCTGACATACATTAGACCTAATTTAGAAACCGTCGAGTAGACGTACCTGGCAGAACTACTGCCCTGATTTTTACGTTCTACTTGATAGAACGAATCCGGATTGTTATCTCCACCAGTAGCACCAAGGTACCATTTGGTATCATCAATATATTTTTGATAACTTCTTATACTATTCCAATATGTTATATTTAAGGTGGTTTTATTTAATGTACTTGATGTCCAATCGTTACTGCTATTACTACTAGAACCACTCCACGGGTATTTCCCATAACTCGTCAATTTAATTAATTTCACTCTATTTTCATATGGACTATTTTCACTACTTTGTGTTGGGATTACTCCTATAATTCGGAATAATTGATCTTCTGAACAATTCCCACTCTCTTCTAAGAATACATAGTTATTTGGGTCTGCCCCTATATATCGGTAATCAATTGTTGCATTCGCTCCTGTTTGTTCTGTCTCTTTATGTTCTTGTCTTACTATACTCTCATCTGTTTTAGATAAAGCAATTAAGTAGTCATTAAAATACATAGGACTTGTTCCAAACTTAACATCGCATTTCATTCCTTCTTCATATTTTGTGATACTTGGTTCCCATTTTGTCTTGTCAAAACTTGCACTTCCTTTAGTACATGTCAAACCTTGATAATATTTATCACTGGTTGGAATTCCTTCTACTTTATTATTATCTAAGTAATAACTAAAGATATTTGTTTTTGTTTGGAATTTAACTTCACAACTTGTATTTTCATTTAATCCTGTTACAACTGGTTTCCAATTTGTTGCATCCCAACTTCCTGTTCCACTTGTACAACTCATATTAACATGTGCTGTATCTTCTTTACTTGGGAATTCTTTTGCTTCTACTTCATTTATTGTTATATTATAGATACTTTCAAAATCTAAACTACATTTTACTTTGGTACTTGCTATATTTCCAATATTGATAGACCATGTACTATAATTCCATGTCCCTTCTGCCCCTTCACAACTTGTTTTGACACGATATTCTTTTCCTTCGGGAAATGTTTCTATTGCTTCTCCATCTAAGGTCATTGCAAGTTGTACATCTCCACTTACAAAATCAGGTATTCTTCCTTTTAATACATTAAACTCTAGTTTTTCTTCATATAAAGCAAATGTTC
>CAYSFO010000004.1:0-29006 GCA_964430695.1 uncultured Muribaculaceae bacterium
CATAATCTCCAATAGTATCTACAACTTTAAATCCATAATGTTCAAAAAATTTCTTCTCTCCTATAAATGGCTTCTTCTTTTTAGAAGTTAAAGTACATATACCACTCATACCTTTTTCTTTGGAATCATTTATTGCATATTCTAATAATTCTTTTGCAATACCTTTCCCCTTAAAACTTCCTGCAACCCATAAGCAATAAATATATTCATAATTTTTACCACTAATAGGTACCCAAGCAGTTTCTATTGGCTCATATTCAATAAATATTTTTCCTCTGGCATTTAGTTTTCTAAAAACATGACCGTCTTTTAATTTATTTTTAATCCATTCTTTTTTCTTATCAACACCATTTTGATGTTTTGGATCACCAATAGCACAACATATATGCTCCTCATCTATATTTTCCAATGTTAAATTTATATATTCGTTCATCTTACTTCAACTCCATTTCAAATTACTATTTATAAATAACTTCGCTACATCAATTATAGCACTTTTTTAACGATTAGTCAGTACTGTTTAGCAATTATTCTCATATTCATTTTCAGATAGCATTTCATAAAATTGTTCTGCTGCTTGATTGGAATTTTTTGATAATCTTCTTAAAGCATTAGATAGTGCATCATGATTTCTATATGTTCCATAAATAAAATAATCCTCTAAAAGTTTTAATCGATATTTTTTTCTATTCTTTGGATAATGTTTCCCATTTTTCCTATAAATGATAATAGCTGTTTCACTTATTATATCATTCAAAGTTATTTTATCGGTTTTCTTATTGGATTTTCTTTTATTATAATCATGATTATATAAAGCATGATTTACTATAGAATTTAAAATATAATTATCTGCCTTTTCTAATTTATCCTTAATCATCTGATTATCAAAAGCACTCTCAAAACCAATATTAGAAATATTATTTCTTTTATCAATATCTAAAAAGATATTATTTAATTCTTCAATACTTTTATTAACTTCTTTTTTAGATAAATCAAGATTACTCATAGATGAAAACAACTTTTTCTTTATATCTCTTGTAAGTTCTCTTATTTCTTTTCCAATCTCATTTCTAGGAAGTGAATTATACTTGATATATTTCTTATTGGTATCTCTAACTTCCGATAAAAGAAAGCCTAATCTAACAATTTCCTCTTCTAAATCTAAATCCGATATATTCTTTAAAGTAAAATTTTGATCTTTAGGATTAAAATACTTTTGTAAGTGTTCTAATTCTTCATTTATTTTAATAAGTGCAGGACGATATAATTTATTTCTTTCAATAGCAAGTGATACTTGCCTCTTCATAAAATTATTTTCACTATCTGATAATTTTAACTTTCTTTTAAATCCAAGTTTATTGTTATAATAACGAAAGCTTTTATTTTTTTCTACCCATGCAATGTGAAAGTGATAATTATTTTCTCGATCCGTATGTAATGACACAATCCACTCTAAATTTTCTTTAGGATTCTCATAACCACAATATTTAAATAACTTAGGTAGTATTGAAGTGGCAATCCCTTTTTGTAAATCTTTCACATTAATATTTTCATCAACATAATCTTGATATAAAGATAATACAGCAAGTTGTATATTAGAATTTTCTAAATAATTACTCCAATCATTTTTCATATCTTCAACCATATCATCTTTTATAAATGTTCCATCTTTTAACATTGCCATTTCTTCTCTACGCATTTTATTTTGAATCATAATATCATCTGATTTTTTCTCACCCATAAAATAACCAATCATAGAAGAATGAGATTTTTTCTCATCACGACTATAATCATAAAAACCTAAAACATATTTTTTAAGCTCTCTACTATATTCTTTTTTATCCTTACATTGAATAAAATACCATTTATCAGTCTTACGATTCTTTTTATAGATTCGTAAATTATTATCAGGATTATTTATTCCATAATATGGATGAGTAATAAAAACAACTTTAGAATCCATAATTATTTTTGTAATGAAATTAATTCATCTAATTTAGAAATGATTTTTTCATTTTGAAATTTTATTTCTTCATCATCATTTAATTTCATTAAACCAAGTTCCAAAAGTTCTATTAGCATTTCATTGATAAAAGTATAATCAGAACATTTAAATTTGTATTCAATAATTTTATCAAGATCTTCTGGAATACTTATACTCCTTCTTTTATAATTTTTAATTCTTGTACTCATAAACTATCCTAAAAATTTATTCCCATATTTATTAAACTTGTTATTAAATTCTTCTAAACTTTCACTTAAATCAACATCAGAATTTTTTGCAAATTTCATATTAACAAATAATTGTTCCAATAATTTTCTTGTTAAATATTGATTATGAATTAACCGATTCATTTTATTATTTAAATCAAAAATTAAACTATCAATATCTTGTCTTGCTACACTTCTTTTGATACATTCTCTTAGAGCTTCTGTCTTATTATTGATACTATTTTCTTTCATAAACTTATCTAACAAACTTAAATCACTTTTTGTAAATCGATAACTTTCCATAATCTCAAAAATCACCCCTTTTCAATCAAAAATAGAAAGAATATTTTTCAACAGGATATGAGAAAACACCACGAAATCTCAAAAGCCTTATAAATAAAGGCTTTTTTTCGATTTTTCGTGCACCAGAACACATTTCGCACTTGCGAAATGTATATACAAAACTGACTTTTTGTATATACAAACCCCTATTTTTTAATAACAAATCCTTATATTTAAAGGGAAAACTTGTATATACAATTGTAAATACAGCTACTCTTTTTTCTCTTTTCTATCAATTTCTAATTCTTTCCCTTTTTCTTCAAATATTAGATTAGAATTGCTATATTTATTATCTATTTCCATAAGTTCTTGCTTATATTCAATATTAAGTTTTAATATCTCATCCACCAATAATTTTAATTTTTTTTCTCTATTTAAATCTTCAATTATTTTATGGTTACTCAAAGTTTTTGAATCTTTTTCAACACCGTAATCATAAGAAAGATAGTTAAATTTTCCATATTTATTATCATAAACCAAAGATACATTTTTAATAGATTTTTGATAATTCATATTATAAAATCTGATTTTATTTATATCATTATTTTTAAAACTATCTATCTTAAATTCTACTCCATAAGATTGTTTTAACAATTCTAATTTTTCTAAATATTTCTTTTTTGCTTTATTTTTTTCACTTATTTTTTTCTTTATAAGATCATTATCCATCTAAATTATCTCTCATCTTTTGGTGGATAAATATAAACTTTTTTGAATAAATAATTACCAAATATTCTCATAATATCTTTTTTATTTTTATATCTTTTAGCAACTCCTTCGTTACCATAAGACTTATTAGTAATATACAATACTTTCTTTTCTGTATCGATTTCTACTTGTAAATCGATATATTCAATAAAATATTCTTCTTTATTTTTTAATACTTTTTTCATAAACTTAATTCCCCCTCTGTATTTTTTTCAATTATTATTTTAAAATTTTCATCAAAGTATTTAAAATTATTTTCTAATTTTTCTCGATCAGCCATAAGTGCTTCATTTAAATCTTTTACACCATCAATGGTTGAAATTAAGGTAATAGAAAAAGAATGAATATTTAATTTTTCTAATTCATTCTTCACTATTTCTTGATAAGAAATACCTGTTTTATCATTATCAAATGCTAAAACTAAGTTCCCTTTATAATTGTTTTCTTCTATAACTTTTAGAAGCCTTTTATAGTTTGGTAGCCCATTTAGTGCTACTGTTTTTACATATTTATTAATGGTTTCTAATGATAAAGAATCAATAATACTTTCTGTTACATATATCAAATTATTACTATTATCTTTTAATAAATCTTCATTCCAAAGATAACTTGTACCTTTAGATTTTAGTTTCATATTAGAATTAACTCCTCTACCAAAGTAACAATTTTTATTGATAGGAAATACCATCATATCTCTTTTATCATCATAACCTATTTTATATTTCTCAATTAAACTTGAATCAATGTTTCTAGTAGATAAGTAATTTGTTTTATTAATCTGCCTAGAACATTTATTATAATAATTGGTAAAATCAATTACTTTATAATCATCATCTGATGTATAAACATTATAAACTTTAGGCACATCTATCTCCACATTAGGATACAAATTACTCGCAATTTCTAACTTATCTTTAAAAGAATCTACATTATAATCAATTCCTATTAAATCAAATAAATCATATTTTGCGCCACAAGCAAAGCATTTACAGATGTTATATTTAGAAGTAAATCCCATAGATGGATTACGATCTTCATGATTAGGATTCAAGCAAGTAAATAAACCTTTTAAATTATTTATACCTTTTTTATTTATAAGATAATCTGCAAGTAATGGTTTAAAATTATCAATATTTGTTCTATCTT
Organism: uncultured Muribaculaceae bacterium; assembly: GCA_964430695.1. Taxonomy (GTDB): domain Bacteria; phylum Bacillota_I; class Bacilli_A; order RF39; family UBA660; genus MGBC108787. The sequence goes on from CAYSFO010000004.1 coordinate 4,408, forward strand.
GTAAGTACATTATTTTCCTCTAAATCCATATTTTTAAAGTTTGTATCTTCATAAATGATATTCTTTCCATAAGTAATTTTAGTAATATCTTTATATTCAAAATCACTCCATCTACCAAAATTCTCTTCAAATTTATCTCGATCAGAAACCTTTTCAATGTTATAACATGATAATTTGGAATTGTAACTAGATATCAGTGATGCAGCATTATATTTAAGAGTTTGTTCTATTCCATCTCTATTAATTGTTAGATTTACTGTTACATAATTTTTATCTTTAACAGCATCTCTAATAGCTTTTATTTTATGATAAAGATGATTTTCATTGTCCTCAATTCTTTTTAAAGCCTTTCTTTTTTCTCTTGAAACAGTAAGACCTTTTAATATTTCTGATTGATGATCTAATATAAAATCTCTTGATTCTTCTTCAACAAATTCTTTTTTGCTTGTCAAATAGTCAAATATATCTTTTGGTTTATCAGATGAATATTCTATATACTCATCTTTTAATGTTGTAGATGTATAGCCATCAATGAAATCATGAATAACATCATTATCACTTACTTCATCCCCTAATTCTGCATCTTTTAAATCAAATAATTCATCTTTACTATCATTAACTAACTCTTTAATTTTTTCGTTTACGTCATCAGAAATCATTTTATAAAGCGCAGAGTTATCAATTAATCTTTCATCACCATATTCCCAATTTAGAATATCGCATCTAATGTCATAGTCTATATCAAACAATCTGTTATGTTCTTTATCATATATTCCTGAATAATTAAATGGTGATTTTAAATTAAATAGTTCGCCACTATAACTTCTTAAACTATATAAAATATCTACCTTATCATTATAATTAACTTTGCTTACCATAATTTTAGATTTATCACCATAATTAAATGTTTGCAAATTACTACTACTTTTTAAAAAGTCAAAAAATTCTTGTTCCAAAAATACCTCCCTTATTAGCAAATAAGATATTCTATTATAATTGAAATCTTCCCGCTACTTCTTTCATAATTAAAACTTTTAATTTTAGAATCTCTTTATTTATCTCATCAGATTCTTTTTCAATTTTCTTTTCCAACTTTAAAATATCTTTCTGAATACTACTTATAGCATCAGTAATAACCTTTTCTTTATTCTCATATAAATCTACTTTTGCTTGTAGATTTTTCATATCTTCTATAATCTTATTAAAATCCATATTACCCCTCTTTTACTTAATATCTAAATCATTTTCTTTCGGTTCAGTATGTAATGTATTATCATACAATAACTCTTCATTAATTAAACGAAAAATAGCATCGGCAAATCTATAGGATAAACTTTCTAATAAGTTTTTATCATAGCCATAGAAAATTTTATCATCTCCTATATTTTCATCTACCCAATCCAATTCTTCTGCTACTAATAAATATTTTCCAATATCTCTAGTAGATAATTCACTTAACTTTTTATCTTTTAACTCATTATAGATATCTTCAAATTCATAATAACTATTATCACTCATATTCATACTCACTATCACCAAGCCCTAATTCTTCAATATAACCATCTAAATAATTATCTGCATCTAATAAAGATGATGGATATTGCCAATCAAGTGTATTAAATACATCTTCGACCATATTATCTAAATCGCTTTCTGGTATTTTCTTATAAATATCATTTCCATAATGATCTTTAATAGCTTGTTTAATGCCAAAAACAGTAAAATAATCTTCTCCATCTTTTAAATCTTCTGAATTTAAATCAATATATTCTTTCCCATCAAATGCGTGTTCTGGAATATAACAAATCTTATTTATGAGTGGTAATTTATCTATTTCTTCCTTTGATAGATGTTTAGTTTTCTCAAATACAATATCATTTTTATAAATATTGCCTTGTCTAAAAAATTCTTGATAAATTTTATTATCTTCAATTTCTCCTACAACACCTAAAAATACTATATCATCAAGACAAACTTGATTATATTGATCACTATCAGGAATAATATAATCTTTACCATTAATCGTTTTAATATCATAAATTTCTTTTGTTCCTTCTTTTCCTACTGATGCAATTATTTTATCTTCAAATACTTGATGAATACATAGCATCAAATATTCAGGGCGAACATACATAAACTTAGGTAATTTATAGAAATCATGAATATAAGCTAAAGTTCTAAAATTTGGATTTTGAATACCTATTAAATCTTTATAATTCATATTATTTCATTCTCTTTTCTTCTTCTCTTGAACATCTACTTGATACTACACAAGCAGAATAAATAAAAAGCACAAGAAAACATAATACTATAGCACCTATTACTAACATTTAAATTCCTCCAATCTCATTCTCTTTTGAAGTATGATATAAATTATCATTTACCCAATTTATTGTTTCTGAATCAAGCTCTGACTCTTTTAAAATATGAAGTTGATTTTCTTTAATATTATTCAAATCTACTTTTAAAAAAGATACATCCGGCTCTTCCCAATATGAAGAGTAATCATCAATTAAATCACCATAATCATAAGGAATAGTTCCGTTTTCTTTTGCATCCTTAATTGAGGAGTAGTGATAGTTTTCAACTAAATATTTATAAATGTCATTCCATTCATTCTTTGACAATGTAATATTCACTTTTTTTATATATCCATAACTACCAATACCACCATCTACAACATGTTCTTTAATAAATCTAAGTGTTTCTTCTTTATTAAAGTTAATCCCATATTCTTCACACCATAAGCCATTACATAAATCTGATTTACAGCAAAATTGATTACAATTCCATGTATCTTTCAATTCTTTTAAATCATTTTTGTCAAAAGTAAAACCAACATTAAAAAAATAGCACTCTTTTTTTATCATATTTCATTACCTTTTGAACTTTCTCTATGTTTTTCAATGCTTTTATAATCTTTTAGAATTGAATCACCAAAAGGCTTATATAACATTAATTCATCTAAATTAACTTTAACTAATTCATACTTTTTATTATTAAAGTCTACTGTTTCTAAAGTCTGCGAAATAATATCTAACTCTTTTAACTTATCAATCATTTTTTTATCCTTAAATTTAGGATTTATTGCAACAATACTTCCAAAGCTTTCAAGTTGTGGTATTTGATCTGTGAAAGTTTCCTTATGATTGCTATCATAATGAACATCAATTAATAAAGTACTTTTAAAACCATTCTTCGTATTTAGCTGACTACCAACTGATAAGGCAATCTGTTTTCCATCAACAAATATCTTCTTACTATCTTCCTTTTCAACTCCAATTTTATATGGATCAAAAGAGACTTGATAAACTATTTCTTCTTTTACTTCTTTTGTCATTTTACCCTCTTCTTATCTTCTTTTATATAAAAATAAATAGAAGAATCTAAGACTTCACAAATATTTAGCATATCAAAAAAATCAGGCTTTATTTTACCTGTTTCTATTTCTTTGATAGTTTCTTTATCAACATGTGCTAATCGCCCTAGTTTTCCTCTCGACATTCCCCAAGAAAGTCTTTCATTTTTTATTTCTTTTCCTACATTATCTATCCATTTTATTATAATTATTACCCCCTTCTAAAAAAGATAAAAGAGAACTAAATCAATTAGTTCTCTCATACTTCGTAAAATCTATATATGCCATTATATCTAATAATGTATTATCATCTGTCCTTAAGCCTAAGTGCAGATGTGGACCTGTAGAAGTTCCTGTGGTAGATGTCCTACCAAGTAAATCGCCTTTTTTCACTAAAGAGCCAACTCTTAATCCATAAGGTTGACTTTGATATTGAAGATGCCAATATAAAGCAGACAATCCATTCGTACATTTTACAATCATATAATTACCTGTAGAATTATTAGATTGATTAAATGGTAAATCGTTATTTTGTGTATTTGTTATATTTGATATAGTTCCATCACACACACTATAAAAATTTGTTCCAGTTGGTACTGCAATATCCCAACCTGAATGAAAATTTACATTTTCTTGTGCTTCTGCAGATAATCCCAAATCAACATTTCTATGTTCAAAAACAATAGATGTAATTGTAAAATCGTGTTTTATAGGAAAGGAAAATGGTAATGGATAATAATATTCTTCATAATCGTTACTTGAAGTTATATCTACTCCATCTTTATGACATAAGTCTATTACATCTATTGCTACACCAGAACTATTTGTTCCACTTTCTATAGTAAAAGTAGGAAGTGATGTATCAGCATTTAAACTCTTACACATTGTTTTAATTGGAATCATTTGTTTTTCTTCTTCATTAATGTTTGCTAAATACGCTTTATCCCATAATTCTGAACTTAATGTAGAAGTATCTAAAACATTGTTGGTTCTTTGTAAATAAAATACCACTCTTTCTAAAGATACATACCCTTTTGTAGTAAGATATTTATTTAATAAACCTCTATATCTTTCAGCATATAACTGGCTATTGATAACAGAAGATTTTTCTCTCATACTATTTACTCGTTCTTCTACCAATGATTCTCCAGTTACAAAACTTATAACTGCAACTATAATAATGAAAAAAACAACAGCACCTGCAAGTATAGGAAATAAAGCAATTAAGATTTTCTTGTTAAATATTTTTTTTATTTCTTCCATTACTCATGACTCTCGTTATACGGATTATCATCAGTTTCACCCATATAATACATTTGTAGTGGTGTTGCAAAAACATTCAATCTAAGCCTATTTTTATTGGTTATATTGATTAAAAACTGACCTTGACTACATCTACCTAAGAATGACTTTTGCGTTTCCGTAAGTGGTGTATTTGCATATATTTTTTCAATTGCCTTTAGATCATTATCTTTAAGCATACCTGTTATTTGATATTGACAATTTCCAAATAAGGAAGAAGCATGTCTTAATACTCCGGCACTAGTAGTTAAATCAGCTGGTTGTTGTGTTGCAACAACTATTCCTGCATTATATTTTCTTAATCTTCTAGCCATTTGTCCGAAGTATTTAAGTAGTGTTGGATTATCTTCATCAATAAAGTAATGAAATTCATCCACTACAATAAGCATATTTTGCTTTTTATTCTTCTTATCATTTTTCTTTTTATTATCAACTATTTCATTGCTTAGATATGTTAAAAGATTAATCATTTGGGTATTGATTAGTCTTCTACTAGAATTAAATAATAATTCTTGTAAATTAAATACAACTAGATTATTACTTAAATCAATTGTAGTTATACCGTTATAAAGATTACCATCTTGACCTGTAACCATTCTTTTTAAAAGAACCTCAATATTTACTAAGATTCTTTCTAATTCTTTTGTCTTAGTATTTTTTTGTTCTTCTAAAAGATAAGCATATAAATCAGAGAATATTGGATAATCCTTAGCTGTCATATTCTCAAATTCTTCTAAAGTAGTCTTTTTAGTTATTCCTCTAGTATTGTAGAATTTTTCTACTATATCAAGCAAAACAACTAACTCTTTTTCTGATATATCTTCAAATGCTGTAGAAAAGAAATTTTCTAGGAATCCTAAATGTTTTCCTAATATTGATGTTTCTTCATCATCATCTGTAGATACATATCTAATTTGGAGTGGATTTATCAAACTTTTACTAGAAAGATCGATGTATTCTCCACCACACCTATTAGTTAATTTTTCAAGTTCATTTTCGATATCGAACAGAAATAACTTTGTTCCACGAGCAAACTCATTTGTAATTAAGAGTTTTAAAAGATAAGATTTACCACTTCCTGTAGTACCAATTACAGACATATTATGTCCTGTTCTTGATTTAGTTAAAGTAAATTGATCGAAGAAAGTTGGTAATCCATAATTACAATCTTCTCCGAGTAGCCAACCTGTACTATCGTTATGATAGTTTTCAGTAAAGAAAAAAGCAGAAGCTAAAGTCTGCGTTGGTAAATACATTGCATAATCAGCGAATCCCTTATCAGTAAGTTCAAATGCTTGCCAAGCACTCATTTGCCTTATGGTAGGAATATCAACTTTCACTTGATAAAGTTCAGCATTTGTCTTAATTTCTTTTAAAATTTCTTCTCTTTGTTTTTTTGTACCACTAATAGCAAGAACTACAGACACTTCTTTGATTTTTTCATCATTAGCTGATATTTGTTCAATAAGCATTTTATAGTTATTCATAAGATTTTGCATCTCGTTAACATCACTAATATTTTTTGATGAGTTATAATCTGCCAAAACTGCTTTAAAACTACTATTTAAAACATTTAATAGTTTTGATTGCTCAATACTATCTTTAATAGTAACTGATGCCTTAACTTGTGGTAAATTGATTATTCTATCTAAAAAACCACCTTCAATAAATAAAGGATAATTCTTGATAGATACCATCTGAATTTCTTGATTATCTACTTTTAGATAATTAGGCATTTCAGAAATTTTTAATGGTGCAAGTAAATCTATAAAGTCATAATACATAATTTGATCTAAATTAGCATTTGAATAATATAGATTTGCAAGTATCTTAACTAACCATTTTTTATTATCAACAAGTTCAATATCTAATTTTGGAATAATAGAATCACAAGTTTTTTCAAAATCATCTTTTGCTTTATCTAATGCCTCTTTATTTTTACAAATGATTGCAAAATAATAAGAACTAGCAGAAGTCATGTTTTGTTCTTCTATTGCACCAATAAAATTATAATTATTGATAAGAAGATCTTGTCTGATTTTATTTTCAGTATTTTCTTCAATTAGTTTCTCATAATTTTCCTTATTGATATTTAAATTTATTTTTTCATCAAACTTATACGCCTTAATCGTAAAAGGCAAACGATATAATTTTGATAATGTATGATAAAAGACTTTTTGTTCATTATCATTTGTTAAGGATAAATCAATAGGATTTGCTTTATATAAAATAGCTACATCACCAGTTTTTAATTTAAGTAATCCATTTTCTGTAATTTCTCCAATATTAACAAAACTTTGAGAATTTTGTAATTTCTTTTTAATCGTTTGCTTATCTAAATAAGTATGATTAGATTTTTCTTTTAATTTTTTTACTATTTTTTCTTCTTTTTGTTTTTTTCGTTCTTCTTTGCTTTTTCTCATCTAACCCCCTTTACATGAAAAAAACTCTATTATCAAATAGAGCTTTAATAAAATTATTATTCGTTTTCTAATTCTTCAAGCATTTGTTTTTGGATTTTATCAATATCAGTAAAGAAAAAATTAATGCCTTTATTTTTTAGTTTTAACATTTGTTCAAAATTTTCTAATATTTCTTCACATGTAGAACTAATTATTTTTGCTGGTTTCCCATTCGCTAAAACATGAGCATGATCAATGTACTTTTCTAATGTAGGAAAAGCATTTTGTATTAAAATAGCAGCTTCACTACCTAAAACATCTCTTATAAGTATTGAATTGCAGACACCATATTTTTTTATCTTTTTATCTACTATTTTTCTGTATTTTTCTACTTTGCTACTTAATGGAATGAACCACAATATATCTTTATCTTTAATAGTAAAATATGTTGGTCGTTTCTTACCTCGTTCGTGATTAGTCATTAAATTTTCATCATTAACTACATCAAAGAACTCATCTTTAATATGGTATAGATAACCCGTTTGTATTTTCATTAAGTATCATCTCCAAAAACAATTATATCACATACAAAAAGAAAACTCTATCAGTTAAGATAAAGTCTTCAAAACATTTTCGTTCGGGATAATTTATTACTCGCACCACCCGAGAGCGAGAAACATTGTCGCCCGGAATAATTTATTACTCGCACCATCCGGGAGCGAGAATCATTTTCTTATCAATGCACTTTTTCAAATGCAATAATAATATACTATATTTTATGCTAAAAGTCAAGTAACTTCGCATAAAATCGGCAAATCGGAATTTCCTATTTGCACTAATAGTATACTCAAAAACATAAAAGTTATTACTTATCTATAGTAATAATAATTTTTATTTTTAAATAAATATTTTACAAATAAAATAAAAAGTTTATACATGCGATTGCATTTACTAAAATCCATTGGAACTAAAGATAAAGCTCCTAAAGAAATTACAATAATTGCAACTGTATAAAACTTTAACAAAAATAATATTGTAAAACATAATACAAATATTCCTCCTAGAATAAGATCTTCAAATTCCAGGTTAAACAACCCTAAATTTCTCTTTATACTTTTTAATGTTATATACATAATCTAACCTCTTTATATACTATCTGATTCATTTCCATAATCTCTAATTTTCGGTCTTGATGTATATCTACTACTTCTTGGATTCCCAATATTTTTAATACTATTAAATGCACCCCCAAAGCCATTCTTAATATTATCAATACCTTGTTGTGCAAGTGAAACTCCACCTTTTACATAATCAACATTGTATTTATCATTACTGAAATCCCACTTACTTGCAGCATCTTTAACATTGCCTTCACCACGAGATTCTAACATTCTTCCATAAGCTCTAGCAATTGGATTTCCACTTTGTTGTAGATCAGCACCTTTCATCATTTGACCTAAACCTTTACCAACTTTGTCGTTCATTCGTTTAGATATTCCAGAATTCATTTTTGGATGAATACTAGCAACTCCTGCATACATTCCTTTTGCTGTTTGAATTCCACCTTTTGCAAGTTGTCCTATTCCTTTACCTGCTTTATATGTTCCTTTTGCAATTCCGCCAGTAGCTCCAATAGCTCCAATTCCAATTCCTGTTGCTGTTGCAATACCACCACCTAGACCTCTCATAGCCATCATCATATCACGACCACTATTTGCTGATACATTCTCTCCAATAAATCTATTAAGAGAAGTACATCCAGTCATCAAAAGCATTGCACACCCTAAATATAAAACCGTTTGTGTAACAATTTTTGTGAAATATGGAAGACTATTAATATCGCTGCTATTTTGAATTGCATTAAACATAATAGATGTAAGTCCAATTAAAAGCATCATTGCACCCGCTTGTAATACTAACGAAGCAAGTTGTTGATATAATGCTGATCGCTGTTCTTTTCTTCCAACACTAGTTGCCAAAACAAGTGGTGAAATTACCATTAAAAATGCAAATTCTAATTGCCTTCTACCCAGCATGAGTACTGCAAATCCAACTGCAAATAAGAAAATAGCACCTATTACAATACCAAATAAAAAATTATAAGAAAAAGCATAATCTTCTGTGTCATTCCAAATTCCCGGTTTGTAAATATTGCACCTGAATGTAAATGATCCAGAATCTGAAACATCACTTGCTGTTATTTTATTGTTTCTAATTAGTTTTTCAAAATCAGACATGGTGCTTGCTGATGAAGTATCAGAATAACCTTCTAATTTTTTCTTTAACTCATCAACATTCTTTTTATCTACTTTATCGCCACCTGACACTTTATAACATGCCTCATTTATTGTTAAATAAGATGTTTTCATATTGTCTCCAATTGTCGATGTACCATTATTAAATTGATTGTAAATTGCATTAGACAAATTAACTCCTAAATTAATTGTGGTATTAAATATCAAATAGACACAGAATATTAAGAATCCACATTTAATAATTTCTTTTACTAATTCAAACATTGGTTGCTCATTACTGTCTGCATCCAAGATTCTAAATGTAATCTTCCATATTGCAAATAAAAGCAATAATGCAAAAGCCAGTATAAAGAAAGCATTAAATATTTTTGTAAATGGAGAATTATCTGCATTTTCTAATATTTGAATAAAATTTAAACTATTGATTTTATGGGCAACATCATATAATACATCAATTGTATTGAAAATAATGTTTACAATGCCCATTCCTATACCACGAAGGATATCTAAAACACCATATTTTATGTCAGAAGCTATGCTTAACATTAGCATAATTTCCACCTATCCTAAAGTGTCGATTACGAAATTTATAATACTTGGTACTAATATAAGTACTGCGACACCAACTAAAGTATAAAGAATTGTTTTTTTCTTTCTTTGCTTTGTTTCATCATCACCAATAATAAATTGGATTGTAAAAACAACTAAAGCAATGAAGGCTAATACAATACCAAAAATTTGAACTTTTGTTGCAAGATTTTTGATAATAGTCCCTAGACTTTCAATTGTAATATTTCCACCTTCGATTTTTTCAACCGCATAAACATTGGTTACCACTCCAAACATACTTGTTAAAAATGTCATAAGTGATATAAAAATTAGATTTGTTTTATTACATAATTTATTTAATTTCTTCTTTAACATCTATCCCCCTTTTTAACTTTTTATAGAGCTACACTCTTACTTTTCACCTCACCTACATAATTTAGAATTAAACCTAAATTTTCTTTTAATAGTTCATTATCTTCTAATTCGTATTTTTCTTTTAAGTCTTCAATTAGACCATTATTATTCTTATCAAATGTATAAACACCATCATATAAAGTACATGCTGTATTATTATCTACAATAAGATAGCAAATACCATCTTTCACTTTTCCTTTATTTTTTCTATCTTCTTGATCTTGTTCTTTTGTAAGTCGATCAAGAGTTTCTAAAGTATATCTTGTAGAAGGAATATTTACATCACTAGTTCTTAATACAATAGCAACAATATCTAAATTCATTTCTTCAACCTCCCTGTCGAATATAAACTTTAATTCACGAGCTTCTTCTTCATTTAATTTTAGGTATTCTTCTTTACTCATACCATCATTAAGAGATGAAAAAACGGACATTTTATCAACATCCGTTTTTACATACACTTCTAACTTACCATTGTCATTATTACCATAGTATTTAAAATCTAGGTTATACATATCATTAGTAAGTTCATCTAAAGTATAAATTTTATCCTTATCTATCACTATTTTGTCATCTCTTCTGGTTCAACTTCATTGTCGATTGTTTTAACATTTTGTAAATGTTTATAAAAATTAACAACAGGTTGCATAACTGGAATAGCTCCATCTTTGGTTTCTACATCTTTTGTAGTATTATAGCCTTCTAATTGAATTAAAGCTCCTTTATTAGATAATTTTACAAGTCTTTCAGCATCTTTATTCCATAAAGCAAAATGAAGAAAGTCTGTAATTTTATTATCTTCTTTATCTTTATAATCACGATCAATAGCAACTGTAATATTGGCTACTTTATTGCCATTTTCTAATTCTTTAATTTCAGGATCTTTTGTTAATCGTCCTACAACACAAAATTTATTCATATTTTTCCTCCTATTCTTTTTTTAATCTATATTAAAACCCCTTTATTCTTTATAAATTAATGTTTCTTTTTATTATTTCTATTTGAAATTAGGATAAATCCTGCACCTACAAGAATCACAATACCACCAATTAAATTGATATAAGTATTTGATAGTGTATTTGGTACTTCAATATTAACAAGTGTATCTTCGATAATAGCTCCATTTTCAGTTACATCAAAGTAAATCTTCTCATCACTTAAAACATATCCATCGATAGTAGCAATTTCTTGCCAGTAGTATTTTCCATATTCTAATTCTAATTCGATGTTTCCATCTTCATTTGTAATTCCTTCATAAATTAGATTTCCATCTAAATCATAGACACCAATAGTTACGCCAGCTAAAGCATTACCATCTTGATCTATTTTATGAATAATAACTGTAGATTTAATTTTTTCATCTTCCATAGTTGCTTTAATGATTTCTCCATCTTCTTTTACTTCAAACCACATTGGTTCTTCGTTTATTACATAAGATTCTGGAGCTTCTTTTTCTAAAATATAGAATTTTCCGATTGGAAGATTTTTTATAATAATTTGGCCTTCATCATTTGTGCGACCGCTATAGATTAATGTACCATCTTCATTTCTGATTTCCACTAAGGTATTTGGTAATGGTTGTCCATCTGAAATACTTATTTTTGTAAACTCTAAATCACTTTTAATTAAATAATTCTTTAATGTATAAGATGTTTCTATAATTGGAGTAATAGAATCAACATATTCAAGTGTAAAATCATATTCTTTTTCATCAAGTACATATTTTTCTTTTGTTTCTAGTTCTTTTACATAGTATTTTCCTAAGTAAAGATGTTCAAAAACTAAATTTCCATCTTGATCTGTATAACCTTCAGCAACTAAATTTCCTGCTTTAAATCTAACAATATTATTTAAAATAATATCTTCTTTTGCATACAAACCAAATTTGATTCCTTCTAAATTTTCTTCTGTTTCATATACAAAACAGTTTGAAGAATCTTCACATAAATCTGAAATAGTGTATTTTTCACCATCTTTATGTATTTTAACAGTTCCTTCTACTCTTTCATCTTTCATATTAGATTTAACAATAGTATCAGTTGCTGTTACTTCAAACCATATTTTATCCTCATTAAGTAAGTAATTATATGGTGCTTCCTTTTCTAAAACATAGTATCTACCGATAGGTAGTCTATTTTCTAATTCGTTTCCATCTGAATCAATAACAATAAAGCTGATTTTACCATCTTTATCAGTACGACCACTATAAATTAACTCTCCATTCTCTGTATATAGTTCGATTAATGCACCTTCAATAAGTTCATTATCTATCATATCAGTTTTGGTAAAGTCATATTCTTTGGTAATTAAATAGTTATCAATTTCTATCATTGCTCTTACTACTGCTGTATATTGATCTTGATATCTAAATTCAAAATCATATTCTTGAGTATCTAATTCATAATTAGGTAATGTTTTTAATTCCTTTACATAATACTTTCCAAGATACATTTTAGAATATGTAGCATTTCCATTAGAATCTGTTTCAATAGTTGTTACTAAATCTCCTTCATAATAAATAGTTTTACCATTATGAATAATGTCTTCTCTCGCATAAATTCCGAAAACAATTCCTTCTAAATCTGTTTTAACAAAAGTCATTTTGCCATCCGACACAACAACTTTTTCACCATTTTTATGAAGATTAAATTCTCCTTCTACTCTTGTATTTGAAAATAAGGTTTCAAAAATAATTCCATATTCTGAATCAGTAATCACTTCCATATTTTCACCAATTTCAAAAGGATGAGAATTTGTATTCCATAAATATCCATCAATTACCTGATCTACTTCTTCTAGTCTATATCTACCACTTGATAATTCATAAGGAGTAATAAATTCTCCATTTTCATCAGTTTCAAAAACACAAACTTTTTGAGAAGATGGATATGTAATATTCTGACATACATATTCGTTCCTATCAATGTCGAAAATTTTAAATTTAATACCACTTCTTTTAATTACATCTTTTGTTTCTGAATCAATCTTAACAACTTTTAATTTAGCTGTGATTTCAGAATTTGATATGTTTTTATAAATAGTATTATCAATTTGTTCTTTAATTTCAAAATGATAATCTTCCACCTTATTAAAATTGATTGTACTAGTTAATTGTCGAAGTGTATATGTTCCGTATGGTAAAGTTGTCTTAAATTTGCCATTAGAATCCGTAATAAATTCAGCAATCTTTTCATCTCTTGAATTATAAATTGCAAATGTAGCACCAACTTCTGATGTCATAAAACCAGTATCTGCTTTTGCATATAATTTTGTAAATTCATAAGTATTTGTAATAACTCTTTCTTTTGATTCTACTGGAAAATAATTACAAGTTTTTTCTTCTTCTACATTGATTGTATATACTGTAGGATCCAAATTATAACCTTCTGATGGTTTTACCTCTTTAACAGTATAAGTTCCTACATCTGGAAGATATCCACTTATAGCTTGTCCATTTTCATCAGTAGTCATAGAACCAACTCTATTTCCATTAATATCAAAAATATCGTACACTGCACCCTTAAGAGTTGCATCTCCCTGAGCTCTATTACCTGTTTTTGAATCTACCTTAACTAAAGAGATTTTGGCTTTTCTATGTTCTTTTACTTCAATATGTACTGGAATATTAGCAGCAGTATTTTCTGCTGTTAATTCTACTTCATATCTTGTCGAATCTAGTAAGTAATTGTTGCTTGCTTTGATTTCTTGAACATAGAATTTTCCTAAACTTGGAAGATATCCAGATGTTGCATCTCCATTGGCATCAGTAATAATTTCAGTTACTTTGTTTCCACTTGCATTATATATACCATAAATAGCACCTTGTAAAGATGCATCATTTGGAGTAGTTCCACAATGATCTTTCTTTGTAATTGAAATTCTACCTCCTAATATTTTAACATTTAGTCTAGCATATACTGGATCATAATTACCAACTCTCATAACATTTTGAGAATGATCGCTAAAATATACAATTGGTGGTATTTCATACTTAGTAGTTTTCTTTTCTAAAGTAATTGTTCCATCACCAACACCATTACCAGTAATAGTTAATTGATTTCCATTTATTGAAGCAGATACATTTGAAGTACCTGTAACTTTATAATTACTTAAAACATTATTTGAATCATTTAAACTTACAGAACTACCAATTGGTAATGTTATATTACTTTCAAATTTTGGTTGTTTATAATGATTAGCTACTAAACTTTCTAATTCTGCAATTTCACTTTCAAATTTAGATATTCTACTTCCATTTAGTGAATCAGTAAAATAAATATCTGATTCTGGGTTTGTTGTTCTCCAAATCATTACTTGTGTAATTGCATACCATTTTTGATCACTATGATTATAACCATTTTCATTATAGTCATAACCATAATACGCTAACAATGATATTCTATCCCATTGCTCTTCTGAAAAGCCTAATACTCTCGCGTAATCTTCCCTAATTACATCATAATAAGGTAAATTATTATCGATATCAGTATAAGGCTGTAAACAATAAACAAACTTATTATCTTCACTTCTTCTTATAAAACGAGCTTGTTGATATTTTGTATATCCATCTGGTTTTACTTTTTTGATATAAATATTGCTTATGTGTTCACTTGGCCAAATAGCTTGACCTGTATATTTTTCTGCATGCACTGTCTGTGCACCACAAATAGACAATAAAAAAAGCATGCTCATAATAGCATACCTAAATATATTTTTCCCCCTCACATTTTTCCTTTCTATTGCTTAACTTTTAACATCTCCCCCAAATAATTACCAGAAGTACTGTTAATTCCAACACAAGAAAAACTGATTATATCTTCATTTTCGCTTTTTAAGTGTCCAGCATCAATGCACGCTTGATGTGCAGCAGTCTCATTTCCATAATCATTTATAGAAAAATCAACTCTAGCCCAAGACCACATTGGCTTATTGTAATAATCATATTCACTCATACCATAAGTTTCCCAAATAGGAGTTTCTTTTACTTCTTGTTTTGGTGTTTCTTTCACTACTGGTTTTTCATTAATTACTGGAGTGTTTTCTTTTTTTTCGTTAGTTGATGGAATATTTGAAGATTTATTATTTTGTTCTACACTTTCTTTAATTATAGAAGAATCATTTGATTGTTCTGTTTTAATAGTTTCTTCTTTATTTGTAGAATTATCATTTAATGTTTCTTCAATCTCAATATCTTTAGTTTCTTTTTCTACAATTTCTTGTTTTCCATCATCATTTTTAATTTTTTCTGTAGAAATATTATCTACTTTCAATTCTTTTTCATTAGTTTCCCTTGTATAAAAGATAACTGATATACTAATAACTGCTACTAGTACTAAAAGGCTAATAATTACAAGAGGCTTTTTGCTTTTGTTTATCACAAAAATTCCTCCTTCTTTTATATACCTAAATTATACCGCATTATTAGTATTTTGTCAGCACCCTTTAAATAAGTTCTTCAATCTTTACGATAGGAACTTCTTGAACTGGCATACAATGAATATCAAGTGCTTTTTGATAATCAATAATCTGATTATATAAAAGATTGATACAAATTGCCATCTCTTGATAGTTTTGTGTCGTAACATCTAAACTTGCTAAAGTTCTCAAATACTCTGGAGTTGTCATTCCCAACTTTTCAGCTCGAACTCGTATTTGTTCTTTTAGAGTAATTGGTACTGTTACTTTTACAATATCGCTCATTTTTTCACCCCCTCACAACATAAAAAAAGAAGACTACCTATCTTCCTCGTACAATGTTTCTAATGCCATCCAACTTTTTACTAAGCAACTTTTCTTGATTGGCTGTATTGATCTTACACTTATTCCTAATTTTTCAGCAATACTTTCATGTGATCTACCTGCCATAAGTGCATGTGTTAGATATATTGCTTCATCTTTCGTAAGCCCTTTTGATAAAGTGATAATGGAATCATAAAATTTAGATGCCCATATCATACTATCAATTTTCCTCGTTACAGCTTGTTCTTCTTTGCTTAGTATTCTTCTTTGACTATTTCCTTCCCTTATTTCATAAGAAGCAGTAATTTTAATAGATTCATTTAATGGAACATTAAAATAAAACTTTAGTCCATTAAATCTTGAAAACATTTTAATTAACTTTGATTTAATATCATCGATATCATACTCATTACAGATACTTTCTGATATCATGCAAACGAAATCATCTTCTTTGCTGCGTTTTTCTGATATGTCAATTACTTTTGAAGGCAATTCATATATCATATTCAATGTTAAATTCAAATCCATCAAATCTACCTCCTCTCAAAGCAAAAAGAGACCTAAAGGTTGAATTCCAATAAGTCTCTTTTCATTTTTCTAAGTTGTCTTTCTATTATCTGATTTTTACTAGTTTCCAACCCACCTGAAATTGCTGTTTATTTTAATGGAATTTTTTGGAAATGTCAAGAGCTGCCAATTAGAAACATAAAAAAATGAGTCTCTTCTTTGCAGAATTAACTCATTTTACTCCATTATACACCCCTATACGGAAATGTCTAGGCAAAAAACTTGCAAATTTCATGCAAAATTGTTGCAAAAAACTTGCAAAAAAGTTGCAAAATTGTTGCAACTACTTTTTTAACCCCTTTTATTTCCTAGCTTTTCTACTATACTAAGAATCTTGTAAATACTAAAATGTTTTGCTAAAAATTTTAAGTAATAAAATCTCATTAAAGCCATTTTTTTGCTTTTATGTACTTTTTGAAGTAAACTACCAGCTACATCTTTATCATCATCTATCGACATAAAAGTTATATATGTTCCATCTTCAAGTACTTTATCTACAGTAATGAAAAAACTATAATCACCAATAATATTATTATAAGTATCTATATGAGTTCGTTCCTTATTTATATATCTTCTATCTGAATATTGACGATATTCTTTTAAATTAACTGGATAGGTATATTGATTTCTAACTTCAATATTAACTGGAACTCTTTTATTTTTATAATAATTATGAATTCCTTTTGCACATCCGGTCAAAATCTCAATTCCCAATGCTTGATCTTTAATATCCCCTTTTTCACACTTTCCTTTTAAAAAGTTAGATATATATACCTCTCTTGAAAGCTCATTATACCCCAATATATCCTTTTTTTCTTTATCAGTATATAAATCCCCTAGTTTAATAATTTCGTGTGGTTTACCACCAATTAAATCACAATTACGATAGATATGGATATCAAAGTGTTCTAATCCGCCGATTTGTTCTTCTAAAGAAATGTCTTCTGTACGATCTTTAATTTCTTTTGATTGATAACTATGAACTTGAATATTCATAAGAGGACCTACTTGAATATTTATATACTCATGTCGGATTCTACCATTACTCTTATAAAAATCTTTTGTTTCTATCCAGCCTCTACGAGAAAAACCATAGTGTAAAAGGTTAATATTACAATGAGTAATTAGTTGATTATATCTATTTCTAAAATTTATAGAACCATAAAAGTTCTTTTCACCAAATTTATCGAATTTAGGTAATTCTTCTTGATTATAGTATTCAGGTATTTGTTGATCTTTAAATATTCTTTTG
The DNA here is from genome assembly GCA_964430695.1 of uncultured Muribaculaceae bacterium. GTDB lineage: Bacteria > Bacillota_I > Bacilli_A > RF39 > UBA660 > MGBC108787. The sequence goes on from CAYSFO010000004.1 coordinate 22,246, forward strand.
AAATCATCTTTATTAAAAATATTCAATTCATCATTTGGTATTAAAACGCTACTATAAACTTCTGCTTTAGTTATTTTCTTATTACCTTTTAACTGATTATTAATTTTAATAAAATCACTTAAATTATCAATAAAATGATATCCAGAATGGAATAGTTTACCATACCCATATTTGTATGGATGATTCTCTTTTAACATATCATGAGGCATTTCCCAATTTCCATCAGAATGATAAATATCTATATAAGTAATAGGAATCTGATATTTTTTGACAGTTTCGTTAAGCAAATTCTTTATATATTCATAGCCCCTATGATATTGTCTTTGACACATAACCTTGCACATAACATCTGATTTATTAGCAAGTTCTAAAATATCATAATATTGTTTTCTTACCTTTTCAATACTTCTTAGACTAGTCATATTCTTAGTAACTGTAATTGGTTTATCTGTTAGAACATCATAATTGTTTTCAAGTGCAAAATGAATATACATATTATGAGCTTTTGGTTCAGTTGCAATTATAATATGAGTTATTTCTAATGTTTTACATACTGATAACAAATTGCTTTCAATTTCTTTTGGTAATAAATCATTATCTTTTAAAGAATCATCAATTGTAAATATATGAGTGTCCTTAAACCCATTTTCATTTAGATATTCTCTTGCATAATTTCTTTTTGATTCCAAATCTACCAGTAAAGTAAAGTTTGTTTTATGTTTTTTAAAATAATTTAAATAAATTCGTTTTGCATGAGGACCTAATCCTATCAATGCAATATTTTGTTTTTTAGATTTATATTGTCTCTTTTTAGAATCTTTTTCAAAACTTCGATCCATTGCTTTTTTAATATAATCTGCATTTTCTCTTTGCTGTTTTGTTAATTTCTTTTCAAATGGATCAATCACAATATTTTGCATATTCATAGAAAAAAGCCCCCTTTCAATAAATATTGTTTTATATTATAGAGAACTTTTTTAAATAAGTAAAATACCAATTTTTTATACTATTATTTATTTTTAAATAATAGAAAGTTGAATTATAAATGTTTTTTATAATACTTTAAGATTTCATAATCTCTTCTAACAATAAATTTTGTGTGATATACACTTTTATCACCATCAAAATTAGATGCTACTAATTTATCTTCTGAATCTTTAATGAGAGTCATAGCAGTATCTATATCTAACCATAATAGCTCTGAACCTTCACCTTTTTCTTGTTCAGTAAAATCAGTATGACCTATATAATCTACCACATGAGCTATATAAATATAAGAAGTTTGTTTAAAATCATCTAAGGTTTTTAATTCTTCTACTGTTCCTAAACAATCATCGATTTCTATCTTACATCCTGATTCTTCTAAGCATTCTCTTTTAAATGCTTTTGTAGGATCTTCGTTTTCATCAATTCCGCCACCTACAAGTTTATATTCATTTTTAAGACTCTTATGTAAAATAGCAATCTTATTTTCACTATTAAATACTATTCCTCTTGCACCCCATCTTTGTCTAGGATTTACAAAAGCAATACTATCTAATCCAAAATCTTCATCAGTTATTCTTCTTATACAAATCATAAAAATATCACCTACAACAAATATTATACCTTTTTTTGAAGAAAAAAAGAATCAGTTTTATTTCTTTTCTAAAACTAATTCTATAAATTTTTTTGTAATAAGATTAGTTGCATTTTTGCTATAAATTATTCCAATATAGTTTTTAGGCATCTCAACATCTAATTTTAAAGCCACTAAATCAAATGTTTCTACTTCTTCTTTAACAAAATATCCTATATATTCATTTTCTTTAACAAAGTCTGCCATTAACTTACTATCTGGCATTTCAATTTTAGGTTCTAAATTCATATTTATAGATGTTAATATTTCATCCAACATTTGTCTTCTTCTGGAAGCACCAGATACAACTAATTTATATTTAGTTAAATCATTAAATGTTCTAATTTTATCTCCATATTTACTATAAAACCCTTTAGAACAAGCAAAACAAGTATCAAAATTACCTATTTGCTTAATTTCCATATTATCTTTTTCAGTAAAGTTTAAATTAGGAACATAATCGATTAAAACATCTATTTTATGATTTAATAGATAATTATTTAAATTGCTAGCACTATCAGTTATAATCTTTATTTTTACATTAGGATATAAACTATTAAAAACTGATAAATAATGAGATAATCTATTATCCGCAATATTTCTTGTTGTTCCAATAGTTAATTTACCTACTAATTCATTAGAATCATTTAAATTATTTTTATTATAATCATTAAACACACTAAACATTGTATCTAATTGTTTATAGAGTTCTTCGCCATCATTAGTTAATTCGATTCCTTTATTGTTTCTATTAACTAACTTCATTTTCATGGTATCTTCCAAAAGTTTTACATTTCTACTAAGTGATGGTTGTGATACATTATAATTCTCTGCAGCTCTTGAAAAACTTTTACTTTTAGCAACAAGATAAAAATCATATAACAATGGAAGATTATTTCTTAAATCATACATAAAAACACCCCTTTGAAATTGATATTATGTTATCACAAAAATAAATAACTGTCAACATTATATATTTATATTTGAATAGCAACTTGTAAAAAAAATAGATATTTTACTTCAAATTATCTATTTTTAATGATTTGTAATTTTGCAGTTTTATTTTGCTAATTTTTTAACTGATGAATTTAAATCATTAAATTTTTTCTCAGCTTCATCAAGAAGTGCTATTACATCTTCCTCAGATGTTGACTGAATTGTTTCAGAAATTATAGAATCTTCTATATAATTTGTATTAAATGTAACATTACCAGATAAGTCTAGTATTGATTGATTTGCAATATTTCTATGGGTTAAATGTGATTGAGCATGAATCAAAACATCAAAACATTCTTGTTGTCCGTGTCGTTTTGCACTCATAAGAGCATTATCTCCATCAAAACATTTTGCATTTACATCAGCACCTAATAAAACTAATAATTCTAACAATTCTTTATGTCCATGTCTTGCTGCTGCCATTGTTGATGTTGTTAAATAATTATTTACTTGATCAATATTAGCTCCTGCTCTTAATAAAAGATAAGCAATTTCTAAAAATCCTTTTCGTGCACAAAGTAATAATGAAAAATCACCTTTTTTGTTATCTTTATATTCTATATCAGCACCATTCACTATCAATTCTATTACTTTATTTGTAAAATCATCGGTTACTTCAGAAGATTTTTTCTTACTAGAAATTAGTTCAAAAAGTTCTTTACCTAGATTATTCTTGGTTTCATCATCAACTTCTTTTATTTTATCTTTGAATTCAGAAATACTTCTTTCATCTAATTTATATTCTTCAAGTTTTTTTAATTTGGCATTTTCTAATAAAATTAAACTTGCATTATTCATTTCTTCAACACCTTACTTTGACCAGACATTATTCTTTTTGATATTTCTAATGCTTTTTCTGGATTTTCACACTTTAACATAGAAAGATAATCAGGTTGATTTGGCTTATCAGATCTATATTCAAAATGATAAACCCCATTTTCTATAGTATCAAATGGAATTTCAGTATCATTAAATATTAATACATCAATAGACAATATATAATTATCAATATCTAATGCTTCATCAGTTACAGCTTTTACAGTTTTAGGCTGTGAAGCATAACATTCATTTATAAATTTAGTAAAATTATCAATATCTTGGATAAAAGTTGATGGAATAACTGGTGTACTAGATAATATTCTGAACTGAGGCTGATTATTTGCATCAAGATCATTAATTACAATAAGTTTTTGTTCACCATTTTCTTGTAATAAAATACCATTTTCATAAATTTTTATATCTAAATCACTAGCATTTTCTATTAGTTTTCCAATTATATAATTATGAGATAAATGTGGTCTACTTAATATAGCAACATCAGCCCAGTCATTATTCGATAATTCAAAGATATTATGACCTCTTTTAATATGACTACTTTCATCTTCAAAATTGCTAATTACATTTGGCATATTTGTAGTAGAAACTAATTTACCATTTTCTAATTTGATTTTTTCTATTTCATCACTAATTGCTTTCTTTCTATCTTGTTCCATTTGAGTAAATTTACTTTTATATGTTTCAATTAATTCTTGCATTTCTTGTGTCTTTTGAACTAATTTTTTACTTTCATCTACAAATACCTTTTCAGCAATTAATGAGTTTAAATTTATCTCTTCTTCATTTTCTTCAGTATTTACTTTCATTGCTTTTACTAATGCAGCTAATTTTGATTCATCTTGACTTTTCATTCTATCTAATGATGATTCAAATGTTGTAATATCATCTGGAGATTTAAACATATTTCTTATAATAATATTGTAAATAACACTTTGAGGTGCATTTGCTAATTTTATAATTCTATCTGCATCTTCTATTGCAATTAACATTTCAGAACATGATGGCAATCTATTATACATTTCCTTGTTTGCATAAGCTTTCTCATACATTAAAGAAACAAGATTTAACAATCCTTCATTTACAGGGTTTTCTTTTTCATCTATTAATAATCTATGTGCTACTTTATAGAATAAAGATGGTTTCATATAATCTAATCTAATGATTCTTATACGGCGTGATAGAGGACCTGATAATTCTTCTCTCATATCATTTTTACATAATATAACTTGTAAATTACTTTTATATTCATCTTTTATCTCTAAATCACCATGTTGTGTCGAATTAATTTTACCTGATTGTAAAAATTGAAGTAAGAAAGCATCAGTTTCCTCTCTTGCCTTATCATATTCATCAATAAATAATACTACTCTTTTCCCATCATTAACTTTTTTTATTGCTTCAATTAATTTACCTGGAATATTAACATTATCTGCATCACCACGAATTGCTGCACTAATATTAATATCTTCAAAAAGTTCAGTTTTTCCTGTTGTTGCATCACATTGATAATCAACTAATTCAACATTTTGAAAAAGTTCATTAGATAATTTTGTATATGTTTTGGCAAATTCAGTTTTACCTGCACCTGGAGGGCCTTCTAAACAAATTGCAAATATATCTTGTCCTGGATTAATACTCGAATTATTAAATAATGCTAAAGCATTGTAAGTATCATACAACAATTCATTTGTTGCATAATATCCCATTGCTTTAATTTTACTTTTTACCTCATTAAATGAAATCATCTTTTCACTCTCACTTTCTTTTGTAAACTTTTTGGATTATCTGTATAACATAATGTTTCAAATCTTTTTTCGTTTACTTTTAACAGTCCTTGTTCTAAATCTCTTATATTTTGAACTTTATAAATAAATCCATTAAAGTCATCTATATCATAAGAATCGTATCTTAATTCAAAGCAAAACCAATATACATCAGCTGCTTGTGATAAATTAATAACTTCACTTCGTGGATCAAAATCAGAAAATACAACACATTTTTCTGCTTTCTTTTCTATTAAATAATTATCTATATTTCTTTCAATGTACTTAAATTTTACTCTAGGATCTTTTTTATAGCCATCTCTACCAGAACTTCCCCAACCATTCCAATATCCTGCACTCTCTAATATATCAGCAAGTTCTAATACTGTTATATTTTTTTCAATACTTTCAATCTGAACATTTACTCTTTCATTAAAACCAATTAGAACTTTAACCCCTTTTTTCAATAGTTCTATTGCAATAACTGCCAACATATTAGTATATGAACTCATACTACCTGACATATCAAAGTAAAAGGATAATGGAACATTTTCATTTTTACCATTTGCATATTCATAACCATATTTATCTGTCAGAACTTTAGTTACTTGATGTGTTTGTAGATGTGTAATTACATCCTTGACTTCCCATTTATAAAACCCATTTGTTTTTTCTAATGAATTAGATCTAATATTTAAATCTGTATTATGTTTACAAAATCTCTGATTTAAAAACTTTGTAATTAATGTTCTAATGATACTTTCAGGAACTTCTGTATAAGACTCAGTATCAATTGAATATCCAGCACCTCTATCTCTATCTTCAAAAGATGGAAGTTCACCTAATTGATTTAAAAAGTTATTGGTTTGTTCTGATAATTCATATTTTTCTTCTTTTGAATCTTCTATTTCTTTCTTTTCGCAATTTATATGTTCTCTTTGTAATTTTTCCGCTTTTCTTTTTCTAATTTCTTCAATACTTTTCTTTAATTTTTCTAATAATTCTCTTTTTTGTTCATTTGTTAATTTAGAATTATTTGCTATTTCATCACTTGTTTGTTCAATTTCTTCTTCACTAGGTATTTCAATTTTCTCTTGAATATCTTCTATCTCATCTGCAGAAAACGAAGAGTCATTTTTACCAGTATCTTGTTCTTGAGAACTATTATTTAATTGTTTTTCTTCATCTTGTTGTGAAGACTCTTGATCTTGTTCAGAACTGCTACTTTGTGATTGATTTTGTTGTACTTGACTATCTCCTTGTTGAGATTGGCTATCGTTCATTTCTTGCTCTTCACTTTGTTGTGAATCACTTAATTGTTGAGATGATTTTTGACCTTGCTCAGAACTACTACTTTGTGATTGACTTGATTGTTCTTGATTATCAGTTTGTTGAGATTGACTATCGCTCATTTCTTGTTCTTCACTTTGTTGTGAATCACTTAATTGTTGAGATGATTCTTGACCTTGCTCAGAACTACTACTTTGTGATTGATTTTGTTGTTCTTGATTATCAGTTTGTTGAGATTGACTATCGCTCATTTCTTG
>CAYSFO010000004.1:29106-51696 GCA_964430695.1 uncultured Muribaculaceae bacterium
GATTTTGTTGTTCTTGATTATCAGTTTGTTGAGATTGACTATCGCTCATTTCTTGCTCTTCACTTTGTTGAGTTTGACTCTCACTTATTCCTTGTTCTTCACTTTGTTGTGAATCACTTAATTGTTGAGATGATTCTTGACCTTGCTCAGAACTACTACTTTGTGATTGATTTTGTTGTTCTTGATTATCAGTTTGTTGAGATTGACTATCGCTCATTTCTTGTTCTTCACTTTGTTGTGAATCACTTGATTGTTGAGATGATTCTTGACCTTGCTCAGAACTACTACTTTGTGATTGACTTGATTGTTCTTGATTATCACTTTGTTGAGTTTGACTATCACTCATTTCTTGCTCTTCTGCTAAATTATTTTGTAGTTCTTGTTGATTTTGATTTTTTCTTAATTCATCTTTTATAAATTTCCAAAATCGCATATAACACCTTTATAACTATTTTTTCATCTTTAATGTAAAACGATCTACTGCATCTTTCATATTTAATCCATAAACATCTTCAACAAATGCTTTATCTCTTCTGGAATAAGGATTATATGATGCTTCTTGTTTGAATTTACCATCATAAGAGAAAAGCCATGGATGATATTTTCCATTTTCAAATATTTTCAAATCTCCAAATTCATTTCCTTCAATACCAATAGCATCAATTCTATTTTGAGTTGGATAGAAAACTTCTTTTTGCCCTTTATCAGTATCAATTATTAATATAAACCCATAATGTTCTGTTCCCAATATTGCACCTGGATATAATGGATAATCTTGTTGTACAAGTTCATCCTTAAGAATAACACTTTCTTCTGGATTTCTTGCAATTTTCACACATAGTGGATTTTTAAGAACAGGTTCTCCCATAAACATATCATAATGTTCAACAATTGTATTAAATCTACTTCTGTATTCATCAGTAAACTCACCAAATATAGAATGTTCTAATTTACCTGATTTATTAAATCTCCATGAAGTTTTTTTACCTTCCTCAAATACTTTTAAAACTCCACCTTCAATACCAACAGCGTCAATTCTACATTGAGTTGGATATACCATCTCTTTTTGCTTTCCATTTATGTCAGTAATCAATACAAATCCATAATGATTACCACCAAACATTACACCTGGCACTAAAGGATTATTTTGTTTATTTACTTCATCTGCTAGTATCACATTCTCAGTATCACCAAGTCTAATACACACAGGATTTTCAATTTTAGCTTCAATATCCATAAACAAACCTCCCCTGATGGCTAACTATAATAACATAAAAGTTTTATTTTTACAATAAAATATGCCCAATTTAATTGATTTTTTTAGAAAAAGTGATATAATAACTAACTACAAAAAAAGGGGGATTTTTTATGGGAGATACAAAACCAATTATTCCTAGTATGAAAATTGAAACTTCAATTCCTAATTATGCCTATATAAATCGTGAAGATTTAACTGATATTGTTCTTCCTGAAAGTATAAAATCAATCGGAGAAAGAGCTTTTGCAAAATGTAAAAATTTGAAAAGAATATCACTGCCAGAAAATTTAGAATATATTGGTGCTAGTGCTTTTTCAGAGTGTGAAAGCCTTGAAGAAATTATATTACCAAAAAATATAAAAAAATTAAATTACAGAACATTTGGAGATTGTAAAAGATTAAAAAGAATTATTATACCTGAAGGTGTTGAAGAACTTGATTGGGGTATTTTTGCTGGATGTGAGAACCTTGAAGAAATCATTCTTCCTGAATCACTTAAAAAAATTGATAAACAATTATTTTTAAATTGTAAAAGTCTTAAAAAAGTAACTTTACCGACAACTATTACTAAATTGCCTGATGAATTTTTCAAAGGTTGTATTAATCTTGATATTGTTTTTAATCCAAATATTGTAGAGCTGGGTAACAGAGTATTTGATGATTGTTTCAAATTATCTACTTTTCCTGAAAATGTAAAATTATTTGGAGAAAACTGTTTTAGAAATTGTAGAAATATTTTATCAGCAAATTTAAATAAACATGTTGAATCTCTTCCAGATGGTCTATTTGATGGATGTACTAATCTAGTAAATATTTGCTCACAAAAAAAACTTAATATTGGAAAAAGATGTTTCAGAAATTGTAAAAGTTTAAGAGAAATCCCTTCCTTTGTAAACTGTTTTAACGAAAGAGCATTTGAAAATTGTACTGGTCTTTCAAGTATAGATATAATAGATAATGCAATCCCATTCGCTTGTTTTAGAGGTTGTAAAAATATTAGAGAAATATTGAATCAAGACAAAATTTTAGCACTTTCTAATTTTGCGTTTTCAGGATGTGAAAATTTAGAAAAAATAGATTTAGTTTACCCCTCTTTTGTTGGTGCTGAAGCATTTAGCAATTGTAAAAAACTTACTAAAGTTAGATTAAATATGGGTGTTGTTAAAATCGGAGCAAGAGCTTTTTATAATTGTGTAAGCTTAAAGGATATAAATTTGCCTGATACTATTGATAATATTGGAAAAGAATCTTTTAGAAATTGTCATTCTATTACTTCTATAACAATACCTGCTAATCTTAAATCTTTTGGAGATGGTGCATTTTCTTATATGGATTCTCTTGAAAAAATAGAAGTATCTCCATACAATAAAACTTTTATTACTCCTGATAATAAAATTCTTATTCACCAAATGTATCAAAAAATAATGTTATATGCTAGTGGATGCAAAGATAAATCATATTCTTTAAAAGATTATAATTTGGAACTCGATATGTTTAATCATGCACTCGTTAGACCAATTACAGGAATTGGTAAATATGCTTTTGCAGGTGCAAAACATCTTGAAGAACTAAACTTGTGTTGTTGTACTACTGACATAGAACATACTGCATTTTATGATTGTCCAAGATTAAAAACTTTAAAAATCCACCCTATTACATTTTATACAACTGGAGGTTTTAATTTAAGAACTGATGGTAGATATTATTTTGAAGAAGCTGGAAAAACAAAACCTCAACTTCCATTTGAAATAATTGAATTTTGTGAAAGCCCAGATGGAGAAGATAATTTGATTTGGATAAATCAAAATGCTCTACCTAAATTTAATAATGTTACTAAAATAATTTTACCGAAAGTTGGTAGTTATTTTATAGGAAATAATGCTTTTGATGATTGCCAAAAACTTGAACAAATTGAAATACCAAATAATGTTACAAGTATTGGAAAATGTGCTTTTCCTACTTCCACAAAACTAATATTTGAAAATGGCTTACAACCCGAAGGATTAGTAGAATTGATACATAATGATCAATATATAGGAAATTATAAATTATATGTTTTAGAAGATGGAACATATTATATTGAACAAGGCGATAAAATTACTAAAATTACTAAACATCAGATTGATGAGATATGTTCTAAATCAGAATCCATAAGAGATAATCCTGTATTATTTTTAGATTTTATGAATGATTTAATAAATCATGATTTAGCAATCAAACAATTATTTAATGGTATTTTAATGTCTACAATGAGTTTAGAAAATAGACAAATATTATTTAAGAATTTGAAGAAAAATGATACCTTTTTCTTAGAAGTTCTAAAAAATAGTCAATTATTAGATAAAAAAGATCAAAATACAGAAAGTTTATTACAAGGAACACAGTTTTCAGTAGTAACTGATTATATAGAATTATTAAGAAAATATCATATTGATACACCTGAACTACATAATAAATTTTTCATGGCTAATTTAGATATAAAAGATTTTGAACAATTAATAAACTTTGATTTAGAATTATTTAAGAAAATTGTAATAGATGGAAGATTGCTAGAAAATGATACTATAACTCTTCTTTATGATAACGAAAAAGATGAGCTTTCAAGTTATTATTTAACATACCAAATATTACAAAAAAATACACTGCAAGATTTTATTAGACTTGCTAAAAAATATGATATTAAAGATAAGTATTTATTTAGTAAACCTTTTGTTGCTACATCTAAAAATTCTTTAATGGAAGATATGATTAGAGTTTATGATGCAAATATTAAAAGATTACTAAAAGCAAGTCAAGCAACACAAACTAATATATCTGCAATACAAAACTTAAGCGATTTATTAATATTAATGAAAATAACTGGTGCTTTAGAAAAAGATGCGATTACTAGACAAAAAGCAGCAACCTTTATTAGTGAAAAAATATTTGAAGAAAAATTGCCAAATGGTAATTCTAACGAATTTAGAATTGTTGGTGATGATATTCATAGAATTTTCAACTTTCCTTATACTAGAGATGAATTTGATCAAGAATTTGCCACATTCTTTTTAGAAAATTATCAAGAATTAGTTGAAGAAGAAAGAAGAAAGTCTGGATTCATTCAAAGGGTATATTTAAATTTTAGACAAATATCAAAAACATGTACTTCAAATAAAGGTTCTCAAAGAAAATTGAAAGTAACCATGGATAAGTGCAAAAATTATCTATCAAATGTTAAATTTGATGGTGTTACTGAAGAAACGAAAGAACTTGCTGAACTAATTGGCGAATGGTATGACAACAATACTGCATGGCTAAATGCTCAACGAGTATATAATGAATCATTAACTGCTCCAAGAAATGTATTTACTAAAATTGAAGTTAATGATGAAGGTAAAATAATATATGATATGAATCCAGGGCATGATTTAAAAGAAGAAATAAATTCTAATTTTTCATATCATTGGTTACCTAAACAGGATTATGATAACTTAATTCTGGGTAAATATTGTAATTGCTGTGCTCATGTTGATGGTGCTGGTCAAGGAATTATGAGAGCTAGTATGATTTTAGATAATTGTCAAAACCTTGTTATTAGAAATAACTTTGGTGAGATAATTGCAAAATCAACTATATATGTTAATAAAAAACAAGGTTATGCTGTATTTAACAATGTAGAAAGTTCATTAAATTATAGGAATGAAGAAAGTAAGGAAAAAATTTATAATGCCTTTTTACGAGGAAGCAAAGCATTTATTAAAACATACAACAAAAATAACCCTGAATCTCCAATTACAAACATATCTATTGGTGCTAATAGAAATACAATATTAGATTTCTTAACTGATGAAAATAATCACCCTGAAATTCCAATTCAAGAATCACTTAAATTTGGTGAATACTCTCTTAATGGCTCAGGTTATGCTGGTGATTGGGGTGCTAAACAAAGATTAGTTTTAAAAAGATAAGGGGTGCAAAATGAATAATACATATAGTAAAGAATCAAAAATCATTATTATTCCACATGGAGTAGAAATAATAGATGATGAAACATTTATGGATTTTACTAACCTTGAAGAAATAATAATTCCTGATTCGGTTAAACATATAGGTAAAGCTGCATTCAAAGGATGTAGTTCTCTAAAAAAAGTTAGATTATCAAATAACTTACATATACTAGAAGATTTTGCTTTTAGTGAATGTGATTCACTTGAAGAAATTACTATTCCATCTTCATTGCATTATTTTTCTTGTGGTGTGTTTAGTCATTGTGAGAATTTAAAAGTTATAAATTCTCACAATGATATAAATTATATTGATGATTTAGCATTTTATAATTGTAAAAAATTAGATTTCTCTCTTCCAACTAATATAACAAGTATAGGAAGAAAAGCTTTAATGGGATGTGAATCAATTAAAGAAATTCATATTCCCAAAAATGTTGATTGTATAGAAGTTGGTGCTTTAGCTTTAATGTCTTCTTTAGAAAAAATAATTGTTGATGAAGACAACGAAAAATATTTTACTGAAGATGATGATACAGTTCTTATATCAAAAGATGGTGTTATTATACAATATGCTATAAATTGTGAAAGAGATGAATTTATTGTTGGATACTATGTTGAAACACTTGGTACTAATCCTAATAATGGTGAACCAATACAAAGTCCATCACTAATTTATAATATTGCTGATTATGCTTTTGCTGGTGCAAAGAAACTAAAAAAATTATATTTAGCTTCTGAAGTTGAAAGTTTTGGTAAAAAAACTTTTGATAAGTGTGAGAATTTAAAAGATCTTCAAGTTTTTCATTCAAACTATGGAGATTCATTCTTAATACATATTCATGGTTCTTTTGATGAAGATAGTGAAATACCCTTTGAAACAGTAGTTATTGATGATGGAGTTAAAACTTTATGTGAAAATCTAGCTGATTTATTTAAAAATGCTAATAATGTTAGTTTACCACAATCACTTGAACATATTAGCGGTAATGTTTTTACTAAATCATCTAAATTAAAAAAACTAATAATACCTGATAGAATAAAAATGATTATGCCAAATACATTTCATCCAGAAATTGAGGTTACCTTCCCTACTTTTGGAACTATGAAAGCTAAACATTTTAATATGTTACAAACAAAAGAAAGTAATAATTATGATATTAGTTATCATGATAAAGATAATATATCAGTATTTTCTTTAAATGATGGCACTTATTATGTGAAAATAAATGAATTTGATACAGTAAAAGTTTCTAGAGATGAAATAGCTAATTTATCTAATAATTTTCAAGGAATGGAAAATGAACCCGATCTCTTTGTTTCTTATATGATAGATTTACTAAGTATAAATGCTGAAAGTAGTCATTTATTACAAAATGTATGGATAAATCCAGAATTACAAGAATTATTTCATAAATTTGTAAGTGATTTAGATTATGCACAAGAAATTGCTGCAAATAAAGTTTCAAAAGCCATTAAAGAAATAGTGGAAAAAAGTAATCATAACATTGAATTTTTGTTTTCAAGCATTATAATGAAAAAAATCAAAAAAATAGATCTTATAAAAATTTTAGAAAACTATAATGAATCTATTGTTAGATTTTTTAGACTTAGTAATGTTGATACAGATATTAATATAGATAGATTGATAGCATATTGTGCATTATTAGAAAAATATAAAAAATATGATAAATTTTTCTATAATCCTATATTCTTCCAAAAACTAAGCTATCAAAATCAAGAATTGCTAATAAAACATTTTAATAAGAATATGAAAAATTTATTAAGAAGCAGTCAGACTTTATATGATATGTATGGCGAAAATATAAATGACTTATTAAAAATGTGTAATTCGCTAGGTGTATTTAGTGAAGATGAAAGATTAAGTCAAAGAATAAGTACATTTATTAATGAAAAAATGTTTAATCAAGATAGTAATAGTTCAATCATAGGAAACAATATTCATACTGTATTTGGAGGAATACAACCTAGAGAAGAAATCGATTATGAATTTATTAAATTTTTTATTGAAAATTATGATAGATTAGTTGAGTTAGAAAAAAACAATTCAGGTATGATTGTAAGAATTTACAATTCTTTTAGAGATATATCTAATACTTCTACATCACACAGAGGCTCTCAAAGAAAATTAAAAGTTACAGTTGAAAAATGTTTAGATTATTTTTCCGAAAAGAAATTTGAAGGAGTTAATGAAAATAATAAAAAATTAGCTAGAATATTACAACAATATTATTCCGAATCTTATGCTTTAAATGTTGGAGAAACACTATTAAATGAAAGTAAGGAAGCTCCTAGAAATATATTCACTAAAATTGAATTAGATAAATCAGGTAAATGTATTTATGATAATAATCCTGAACAAGACTTAAAGGAAACTTCTTGTGTGGATAATTTTTCTTACCATTGGTTACCTAAACAAGATTATGATAATTTAATATTAGGAAAATATTGTAGTTGTTGTGCTCATATACTTGGAGCTGGAGCAGGAATAATGAGAGCAAGTATGATTCTTGATAATTGTCAAAATTTAGTTATTAGAAATCAAGAAAATAAAATTATTGCTAAAATGACTATTTATGTTAATAGAGAACAAGGTTATGCTGTTTTCAATACTGCCGAAGTTAATACTTTATATCATAATGACATTGCAATTAATGGAATTTATAAGGCATTTATGAGAGGTGTTAATGCTTTTGTTAAAAAGTATAATGAAAATAATAAAACTCCAATTTCTATAATTACAATGGGTGAATATAGAAATACCATTAAACATCAACTTGGAAACATAGAATCAGAACTTTTACCTACTCCAAACTATTCTACATACAGTTACTCTGCTGGAGACACAACTGTTGGTACTTATAACGGTGATAGTAAAAATAAACAAATATTAGTTTTAAAAAGATAAAAAAGAAATCATCTAATGTGATTTCTTTTGTGTTTCCTCTAAAATTTCATGAGTATCTGAAATTATACTATCAAAATCTATATCTTTTTTATATCTAGTTATTTCTGGGGCTAGAATTTTCGCAAATGGATGAGTTGATAAACTCTTTTCCATTCTAGGAAAAATATCAATCAACATAAAGTTCATACCATCATGATAGAAACTATAATCTTCTCGATCTCTTCCTGGATGAGACATAATCGAAGATTTAGAAATAACTTGTGTAATATTTGGATTTTCTAGTTTGTAATATACACCTTTTTCTATTTTTAACATTGAAAATAAATCATAAACCCAAACTTTTTGTCCCTCTTGAACTTCTATCCATGAATTAAAATCTAAATGTTCTACTCCATACATAAAAAATGGAATATTTCTAGTTGAATCAGTTTCTCCATGTACTAATTGATAAGATTTATCTTCTAATACATGAGTCATTAATTCGGCTTTATTACCTATATTGTTAAAGTTTGTTGGTTCATAGTACATATAAATTAACCCTGAATATAATCCATAATACAACTTTCGTAATCTTGTTAATACTGTTTGATCGAAATCAGTTATTTTTCCTTCTGCTACCGCTTGATTATATAATTCCAATTTTACTTTATCCTGTGATATATTGTGATAAAAAACTGTTTCACCATTTAACTTAATAGAACCATATAAATCTTTACCTATATCCATAATACCTCCTACTAAATATTTATTCTTATTCTTAATAACAACACTTAATTAATTAGTTATTTTTAATTATTATACCATAAAAAAGATAGATTATCAGTATCTATCATATATTATTTTATTCTTTTTGTAACAATAACTCATTTTCTTTCCAATTTTTAAAATAAAAGTTTGCATCTTGATTATATACCATAACTGCCATTAAAAATACTTTAGAAGAAAATTCATCTCTATCATTTTCAGCTTCAATTCTTCTTAGTGATTGTGGTTCTAACCCAAGATATTGTGCTGCAATTTCCGGTTCAATATTTGATAGTTTTCTTGCTATTCTCATATTCTGACAAACATTATGTTTTAAATCTGCGATAATTTTGTTATATTCATTTGAATTATATAAATCTATATTACTAATCAATTTTTTAAATTCATTTTTATCCACTAAATCACCGCCTAACATATTTATTTTATACTAATCTAAAAAATAAATATGTCGCATTTACTGGCAAGTGTGATATACTTGTTATGTAGCATTTGCTAATTAAGAAGGAGGATTTATGGATAAAAACGCCATAATAAATGAAGCAGTACAACAAGCATATAATAATTTAAAAAGTATAGTTGATTTAAAAATTCTTGGAGTTATTGGTAATTATTTTTCATTGATTATTCCAGAATCTAAAGTTAATAGTCTTAAAGATTATATAGATGAGATAATTGATAAAACATTCTGGAAATTTTGTAATGAATTATCAAATAAGGTAACAAAAGATGACATAGAATTTATTATGTATAAATCATTTGTTAATAATAGTCCTAGTGATAAATTAATAGAAGATTGTTTTAAGATTATTAATGATATACTAATAAATAAAAAAAGTAGTAACAACACTACTTTATACTCTTTACTAATGCCACTCAAAGGAAATTATAGTAAAGAGGAATATGAAAAATCATTAGATACTATATTTGATATACTTTTATCTTATTATTCTATAGTTAGAAAATAATTTATTTCTTTTCAATTATAATATCAATATTAAATTCTTTTGCTATTATTTTTAAGGTATCTATACCATAATTAACAGTTCCAGCTTCATATTGCTCAACTGTTCGCTTTGATTTTCCTATTCGCTTGGCGAAATCTTTCTGCGTAAGATTAGTCCATTCACGAATAAATTTAATAGCATCACCTTTAGAATAATCTTTTAAATTTAGTCTCAACACAAATCACCATATAAATTTTACCAGTAAATGCTACATTTTTACTAAAATTCACTATGTCATAGTGATATAATAACACCAAGTTATTTAATTAAAACTATAATTATAAAATTTAAATATGCTATTAGAGTGCTTAAAAGACACTCTTTCTTATGGCATAAAAAAAAGAAGAAGATAGCTACTTCATCACTATCTTCTCTATATTAATTATGAATTTATAAAAGATTTTTTAAAATATAATAGATAACATCTACTACTATTGAATTACCAGCTTGATGATAAAGATTTGTTTCACTACACACTTTGCTAGCTTTATTATAATCAGCATCATCAAATCCCATTAATCTCCAGCACTCTTTAGAAGTTAATTTTCTTATTCTCATCGTTCCTCGCTTTCTACTACAATTTTGCTATTATCTGCTGTATTACTAGCAGTCAATGTTGGTGCATCTCCATATATAGAGAACACTCTTGATGAAATTGCAAATTTAGTATGCTTGTCAATTCCACATATACCACCACTTTTTATTTTAAATTTATCAATTTCATATTCTATATCTTCTCTATTTTTATTTCTAAAAATGATTTTATTATCTTTTTCCATAAAATCAGAATTAGTTAAATAATATTTTTCATCTATATCTGATTCTAAAACATCTTTTAATTCTATTGTTTTTTCAACTTTATCTGGAAAGTCAAACTTCTTTTTATTATCCAATATTGCAATTAAAAAATACCTCTTTCTAGTTTGAGGTATTCCATAATCATTAGCACTCAATATATCATCATATAGAGTATATCCTAAATCGCTCAAATCTTTTTTAAAAAGATCTAATGTATATTTAAACTTTTTACTCGTTATCATTGCAACATTTTCAAATATTACATACTTTGGTTTTTCTTTTACTTCTTTTAAAAGTCTTATCATTTCCCATCCTAAACTGGATCTAGTTGAACTTTCAAATTCAAAACCACGCATTTTTCCTGCACAAGATATATCTTGACATGGAAATCCACCTACCCATAAATCACAATAAGGCAATTTTTCCCCATCAATTTCTGTTATATTACCTAAATTTAAATTTTCATTAATATTATGAATTACGCAGTAGCTTTTAATTGCATTTTTATCTATTTCAGAAAAAAACTCAACATTATAGTCTTTTATATATCCTTCACTCTTCAATCTTTCTAATGCTTTTTCTGGGCTTCCAATCCCACTAAAAAATGTCCCTATTTTTATAATTTTATTATTCATTAATTCCCCCTTTCATTTTACAAACAAAAAAAGACCTTTTCAAAAAAGTCTATTTTCTATATAATATAAATACTTATATTGTTTGTAAAATCAATTATATTCCTTATTTTTCCTTATATTTCAATGTGATACATATTGAATACAATCTTCAGGGAAGTTATGTAACATTAAAGCTAGCATATTTAATATACCAAGCTTATATAAACTTGCTTGATTTTGTTTTTGCTTATTTATTAAAACAATGAAAAATTTAATTAAAATTGCCCCAATAATAAAGGAAATAATTGATGTAATTAAACCTCTTGAAAAATTGTTATAGGCTAATGTGTAAAACGATTCTGGAATTAAATCCGTAATACTAATTCCAATCATAATGGCAATGGAAAAACTTAGACAGAAAGTAATAAATTTATTAATATGTTTTGTTTTAATTTTTAGAAAAATAACAAATGCTCCTAGTGTTGTAGAAAGACCTGCTATTGTAGAAATGAGTAAAGGAATCAAAATTTGCATAGCATCACCAATAAAGTATATGCTTTTTGATTATTATTTAAAAAGAAAACTTTTTATTTGTTTTCTTTTAAATATTTCGCATTAATATAAATTCTTCTTCACTATTGAAAGTGAATGTATCATCTACATGATAAGATAAATCATTTTGATTCCAATCTGATGTATCATTTTTTAAAAACATCTCATTTGCATAATAATCATTAAAAGTTTTACCATAAGCATTTAAAGCACTGTAAAAAATACTTAAAAGACTGTTGATATTATTAGCATCCTCATTCGTTGTAGTTTCAGTTATTTTATTAAAAATATTTTGATAATCACTTGAACCATAATGCAGTCCTGCCACATCATAATTATGAATAGAATTTTCATTTAAATTTAAGTCTATATAATTCAAATTATTTAATCCTGAATTAGCAATTAACTCTTTTAAAGAACGATTAAAACTATTTATTTCTGTATTCTTTACTGAAATAGCATCGTTATCTTTTACGGGACCTATGGAAACAATGTAGATATTATGATTAGACCAATCATTGCTTGCTAATTTTTTATATGTTTCAAAATAGGTGTTAGCATTTACGTAAGTACAATCATTCACTCCTAACCAAATTACAATATTATAGGATTCATTCTCTAACATTTTCGCTTGTAAACCATTAATTGCTCCATTTAAAGCATTTGTTTTACTTGAAGAAAATTCTCCTTTACCAATGAACCAATTATAACCATAGCCAACTCCATAAACAGAATTTTCTTCATTTATTACTCCACTCAAAAGCATTCCTTGCATTCTGGAGTCCCCAATATACAAGTTTTTTCGTAAAGGAGTATCTGTTCCTTGTAATATTGCTATTATTTTATCTGTAGTGAAGTTAGGATTAAGAGTTAATAGACTTTGCAACGCTTGATTATATTCAGGAATACTTTGAACATATTCTAATAGTTCTTGATATGTCATATCATATTTCTCTAACATACTGGATATTCCTATTAAATTAGTTTCTATATTTTTTGATGTAATAGTATTCGTTTTATAGGAAATAGATATTTGTTCATATTGATTCCCATCTACATTATCTTTTGCATAATGAAAAGTGCTTTTATAATAAATTGTATTTGGTGTTTCAGGGAAAAAATCCTCATAATTATCATTGATTAGTTTATAAAAATACTGGACGTTATTTAGCCAATTCTCCCCTTTTTCTGCATATTTTTCCCATGTTTTTTCTAAAGTTTTTTTGGTATATTTTTTTGCATTTATATCATGAGCTATCATTCCCGCATTAGGTTTGGGAAATTTCATAAGATCTCCGCTTTTATATTTCATACCGCCATAATTATTTCCGTTTTTTAATGCATCACTTTCATTTCCGTCAAATCCTGCTTCTGCATAAGATATTGCCAATGTTAAAGATTTATCCATATTCAATAAATCTGCTATTTTTCCAATATATTGTCTCCGTTTTTTGTAAAAATCTAAATTATCTTCTTCTTCAAAATCAATTGTTTCAATTTCATCAGTTGTTATTAAGTCCTCTTTGGTATATCCAAAATCAGCTATGTTAAAAGATATTTCTTTTTGCCTTGGAATGTTATTTATATCTCTATAAACAAAATATACAAATAGTATTGAGGCAGCTTCCGGATTATTTATTTCATCTTCGATATTGTATGTATTTAATGCATAATCAGTTAATGTTTTCGTAAAACTACTGTCATAATAATTTGTTAATTGTTGAGCCATACTAATTACTTTTTTACTATCTAAATCAAAATAATTACTATATTGTTCAAGGTATATATTGTATTTATCTAGCATTATTTCTTCTTTTTTACCCTCATATAAATCATTCATTTTTTGAGCATATTCCAGAGAAGTTTCTTCCTTTTTATTCTTTTCCGCTATTTCATTAATATCAATAGTATCGGCTATCTTTTTTTCTTTCTTATTCTCTTCTATACTCATTTCTTCTTCTGCATCTAAGGATATTTCTACTGGATTAAAATCTACTTGTGGTGTTAAAAACATGCTTTGAATCATTAAATAACTTGCTGCAGGAATTACAATATGATATAGTTTTCTGTTTTTATAGTAATGTATAAGACTTTTGGCTAGTTTTTCATATTTTTTATCAATAATATAAGATTGATTGTCCATTTCTATAATGGTTTGAGGTCTACTTTTCCTTTTTAAGACTATTTCTAAATAATATTTTTTTGCCAGATGTTGCAGGATAAAAGTGCAAAACTTTTTATCTATGTTTATCTTTTCTTTTTTATTTTCCATAATAAAAACCCCCTTTTCTACTGGCTTTTTTGACACAACTTTGTAAAGGATATCATAATTTTAAGTGATTTGTCAAATTTTTGCCTTGTTTTTGATTTTTTTTTGGTATATATTGACAAGGACCAATAATTACCATAGCATTCCGTCTCTTCTTTATGAATTAAGAAATACAAAAAGTACATAATAATAGTGGGAGGTAAAAAGATTATGGAAAGAAATAGTAATTCTCGTAATAATAGAAATTCTAATAATAATTCTAGAAATAATAATAAAAATAATCAAAAAGAACAAAATTCTAGAAATAATAATAGAAAATCTAGCAGAAACGAACAAAGTCGTTAAGAATTTAACTAAATTAAAGTTAAATTCCTCTAATCTGTATGATTTAAAATACAGAGAAAACCTAGTAAAATACTAGGTTTTTTTGTGGTATTGAATAAAAAAGATTGTTAATTTCCTTCTTTTTTTGCGTGAGGGTGCTTTTCATAATCACTTTTTATTTTTTCATTAATTAAATGGGTATAGATTTCTGTAGTTGCTATATCACTATGTCCAAGTAATTCTTGTATGATTCTTAAATCAGCTCCATTAGAAAGTAAATGTGTAGCATAAGAATGTCTTAATGTATGGGGACTTATCTCTTTCGTAATCCCCTGCTCTTTTGCAATTTGTTTTAAATTTTTGAAAAAGCCTTGGCGAGAAATTGGATTGCCAAAATTATTAATAAATACATAGTCACTGTTTTTATTTTTTAATAAGGTGTTTCGGTATTCCTCTATATAAATGCGCAGGTATTTTTCAGCTATATCACTCATAGGGCTTAGACGTTCTTTACTTCCTTTTCCTAAAACTCTTATGATATCCTCTTCTAAATTAATATTATTTAATTTTAAATTTACAAGTTCACTTACACGTATTCCCGTAGCATATAAAAGTTCTAACATTGCTTTATTACGATAGTCAAAAGGTGTATTTAAAGGAAATG
This sequence comes from uncultured Muribaculaceae bacterium, assembly GCA_964430695.1. GTDB lineage: Bacteria > Bacillota_I > Bacilli_A > RF39 > UBA660 > MGBC108787. Next base: position 44,267 of record CAYSFO010000004.1, read on the forward strand.
CCAGCAGTTTATGTATTTCTTCTTCTGTTAAATAATGAGGTAAAGTCTTGGTAATTTTTGGCATTTTTATTGTTTCACAAGGATTTTGATCAATTAGTTCTTCTCCTACTAAGAATTGGTAAAAATTACGAATGACGGTTAAGTAATGTGCCCTACTTTTTTCTGCCATTGTATCATTGAATTTTAAATAGTCTTCGATATCTTTTCTTTGTATTTTTTTTATGCTTTTTCCTTTTATAAATTCTTCAAAACGATTTAAATTGTCTTGATAGGAAAGAATGGTGTTTTTAGATAATTTTCTTTCAAATTGGAGATAATCTAAATATTTTGTATAGTATTCTTCGTTTGTCATAAAACCACTCTATTTCTATTTTTAGTATAAAGCGTTTTTGAATGGCTGTCAATTTTGTTGCATAAAAGTTAAATAGTAGTATAATAATTCTAGTATTTTGGAGGAATAAGCTTATGAAAATAGAAGAATTTGGTTATGGAAATGGATATTATATATATTACGTAAATAATCAAGGAAAATTAGCGTCAAGAGAATATCATGAAAATATGTCAGAAATAATTAGTATAGAAAGTATGATTGATGATACAGAAAGTGATTTGAATGAATTAAAAAAGCAAGAAGAAGATTTATTATTTAAACTGCATGGTTATGAACGTAAAATCGATAATTTACCAAAATTAAATGCGCAAAGAGATTTTTTTGGAATAATGTATTTTCTTGGGATACCTTGTAGTAGTGCTTGTATCTTCTTTTCACTTCTTATTGATTATATAATGCCTGCTTTTTTTCTTACGGGATTATTTTCTATTGTGAGTGTTGCACTTGGGATTATAACAATTCGAATTATTCCAAATAAAGAAAGTTTGTTGAAAAAAATTGAGGAAATCGGAAAGAAATTAAATGGAAAAAATGTTCAAATTTCCTTTTTAGAAAAGACTTTAACAAAATTATATGATAAATGGACTGAATTAATGAATCAGAATGAGCCAAATTTTGATGCGAATGAAGAAGCAATGAAAGAGAATCCGCCAATTGTAAGTGTAGATTATAGGGAACAATTGGAACAACAAAGAGCCTATCTGGAACTTATGAATAAATTTGGATGTAACGAAGATAAATGGATTGAAGCTTTTGATGATTGTAGGCTTTTCGAAAGTTTGAGTCAAGATTGTGATACAGAAGATGAAATTGTTAAAGCTTGGGATTATGTACTAGAAAATCAAGGTTTAATAAGAGAACGCGTTATTAAAAGAAACAATGAAAGAAAGAAATAGTATTCTTTTCTTTTTTTGTCATTTTTTTACCCTAGTTTGCTCTACTTTTTAATGATATAATTGTTTATGGTGGTAAATGTGGAATTATTATCAAATGTCTTACGACCCGAAAAGTTAAGTGAGGTAATTGGGCAAAGTCATTTAATTGGTGAGGGAAAAGTTTTATCCAATATGGTTAAAAATAAAAAAATTTTTTCTTTTATTTTATATGGAAAACCAGGGATTGGGAAAACTTCTATTGCTAGTGCAATTGTAAAAGAACTTGGTGTTATGCATCGATTTTTAAATGCGACGATTAATAATAAAAAAGATTTTGATATTGCGATTGAAGAAGCAAAGATGAATGGAGAAATGATTTTAATTGTAGATGAAATTCATAGAATGAACAAAGACAAACAAGATCTTCTTCTTCCCTATATTGAAAGTGGTTTAATTATTTTGATTGGTTTAACGACTTCTAATCCCTATCATAAAATCACTCCCGCTATCCGTAGTCGTGTACAAATATTCGAATTACATGAACTTACAGCAGATGATATTATTCTAGGATTAAAGCGTGGCTGTGAGAAGTTAGAAAGCATTCAAATCGATGAGGAAGCCCTTTCTTATATTGCCAATCTTTCTTCTGGGGATTTTCGAAGTGCGCTTAATTTATTAGAAGTTAGCTACTACTCTACTAAAGAAGATAAAAAAGTAGATATTGAACTTGTAAAAGAAATTAATAGTAAACCAGTATTTTTTCATGATAAAAATGAAGATGGCCATTATGATGTTTTGAGTGCATTCCAAAAATCCATTCGAGGAAGTGATGTCGATGCAAGTCTTCACTATTTGGCAAGACTTTTAGAGGCTGGTGACTTAGATAGTATTTATCGAAGAATGAGTGTAATTGCTTATGAAGATATTGGACTTGCAAATCCAGGAATTGGGCCTAAGGTAATGGCTGCAATTCATGCGGCAGAACTTGTGGGACTTCCAGAAGCAGTTATTCCATTAGGAGTTGTGATTACAGAAATGGCATTGTCTCCAAAAAGTAATAGTGCCTATCTTGCTATTCATGCTGCTATTAATGATATTCGTGCTGGGAATACAGGAAATGTTCCAAATCATATTAAGACTAGCAGTACGACTTATAAATACCCTCATGATTATAAAAATGATTGGGTATATCAAGAATATATGCCAGAGAATTTAAAAGGAAAAAAATATTATCAGGCTAAAAATAATAAATATGAAGATAATATTAACAAAATATTTAATGAAATGAAAGGTGGAAATAAGGAATGAAAATTGGAATGATAGGAACAGGAGTTTTTAGTGTTTCTATTGCGAATGTGTTAGCACAAAATACAGAAAATGAAATTGTATTGTGGAGTGAAAATAAAGAATTAGTGAATCAGTTTCATAAAACAAAGAAGTTGGAATCTATTTTTAAAGATTTAAAAATGCCTAAAAATGTAACAGTAACCAATTCTTATGAAGAGGCAATTAAGGATGCAGAATTAGTATTTTTGATGACAAGTGTTTTTTATTTAGAAAGTGTTTGTCATGATATAAGTGCAATTGTTGATAAAAAAGTACCTATTTGTATCGGAACAAAAGGAATCGCTAATAAAAGTCATTTATTTGTTCATGAGATTGCTAAAAAGATTTTAAAAAATCCTATTGCTATTATGAGTGGACCTACTTTTGCAGAAGATGTGGTACATTTAGATCCTGTTGGTCTTTGTGTTGCTAGTAAAAGAGGCATTGCTAAAAAGAAAGTATGTAAGGCTTTTCAAGGTTTAAATGTGAAAATTGTTAAAACAATTGATGTAAAAGGTGTTGCTGTTTGTGCTTGCGTAAAAAATATTTATGCTATTGGTTCTGGAATTATCAGTGGTATGGGATATCATGAAAGTACATTTGCTTTGTATCTTACTTCGGTTTATAAAGAATTAGAAAATATTTTATATGAATTTAATTCTGACTACCCTATTCTTCATGGGTTGGCTGGTTTTGGAGATTTAGTTTTAACCTGCTCTTCTAATAAAAGTAGAAATTATACTTATGGAGAGTTGTTAGGGAAGAAAACTTCCAAAAAGGAATTACAAGCGTATGAAAAAAGTGCGACAATTGAAGGAATACATACTTTAGAAGCTATCAATCCTCTATTAAAAAGGAAAAATATGAAAACGCCAGTACTTACAGCTATTTATGAGATTGTATTTGATAATAAAGGCGTAGAAGTTCTAATGGAAGCAATTATGAAAAAAGAAGATTTTTTCTATTAATCTTCTTTTTTTAAATCTTCTAAAATAAATGAAGCTGCTTGTAATCCAGCAGAGGCTGGAACTAGAATGATAGAGCCTGGAGTTCTATCGATTGTTTTTACAGGGGTTTCATTACTCCATATAACTGGAATATTTAATGTTATATTATTTTTTCTTAAGATTTCCCTCATTGCTTTTGCTAAAGGGTCATTATAGGTTTTATTTAATTTTGTTATCATCACCTTTGATGGATTAAATCTATTTCCTGTTCCCATACAAGAAATTATTTTTATATTTAACTCTTTCGCTTTTTTTATTAATAAAAATTTTGTTGTTATGGTATCACATGCATCAATAATGTAATCATAAGAGGTTTTAAAAATATCATCTATATTTTCTTTGTTTAAGAAAATAGAATGTGTTGTAATTTTAGCCTTTGGATTTATTTGAAGCCCTCTTTCTTTAGCTACATCTGTTTTCAGTTTTCCAATATTGTTTGTTAGGCTGATTACTTGACGATTTAAGTTACTTTCTTCTATTACATCATTATCAATAATTGTTATATTATGAAAACCTAAGCGAATTAAACTTTCCAAAGCAAACCCACCTACTCCTCCTACTCCAACCAAGAGAATTTTTTGTTTTTTTATTTTTTCTAAAAGTCTATTATCTATTATTTTTAAAGTTCTATCAAACATAATTATTTCTCCTTATTTACAAAATTTCTTTTAATTTTTCAAATATAGGTAAATTTCCATTATAACTTTTAGGAGATATGGGACTTGGATGGTAGATGGGTAATATTTTATATCCGTTTACTTCATATATATTTCCTACAACTTCACAAAATTTATTAAATTTAAAATCTAATAAATTTCGAGTTGGGAATTCCCCTAAAGTAATAATCATTTTGGGATTTAAAATTTTTAGTTGTTCTAGCATTAAATCTTTACAATTTTTTGAACATAGTTTTAAATTTTTTCTTTCCAATGGATAACATTTCACAGATTCTAAAAAGGTAGTTTCAAAAATATCTCTATCTATAATATCAAATAACTTTTGTAATACAACACCGCTAGGCAAAACTTTTCCTTTTGTATCGCACCATAATTTATGACTTTTTCTCCAACCGTTGTTTGCCGGGGCTTCTCCAACTAGTACGATATCATTATCTTTTCCTAGAAATATCGTAGAAGTATTTGGAAATTTTTCTACTAATTTATCACAAGAATTACAAGAATATACTTTTTCATCAATCTGTTTTAATAATTCTTTTATTAATCTCGCTTTTAATATTGTATATCTATTCTTTGTATCCTCAGTTAATATTTTTTGTCTATCTATAATTTGATAATCTTTATAGTCTATTTCATGATTAAACTGACTTGAAGTTAAATCTATAATTTTGTCTTCTACTAAATTAAAATAATGACTAATTCTATCCACATAAATTTTACAAATATCTCCACCAAAGTAATCATTAATGATTAGAGATGTCATTGCACACATACCAAAACATTTATTATTCTCATTCCAATCATCTTGAACTTTAGGATAACATAAATCTTTTGAGTAACATTCTAACAATACTTTTTGCATATTTTCTTTATTCATTTTTATACCTCAAAATAAAAAACCCAAAGGAAAGTTTGTTTGGATAAAAGCCCGCTCTCGCGAGGTGGGCATCACATGAAATATTTTAGGATCCTAACAGCACTTAATGGGTTAGTATTCTACACCACATTCCAATTAGATTCCCAAGAATATCCAATAGTCGGTTTTATATGAAACAAACTATATCCTTCAGGTAATTTCATTGTAACACAGTCTTTTTGGAATAGCAAATATTATTTATTGCTCGTTTTTGGTATTCAAGTACGTTTTGTATTTTTATATTTCTTCATCAGAATTATTTATTTTATGGACTCTTTTTTGAATAGATTCCTCTTCTTGTAAAAAATTCGGTAAGGCTTCATATTGCTCTCTTGTTCTTTTTTTAATGGTACTTAAATAATCTGTTAAACTACTTATTCTTGTTTTTGTTTCAAGTAGAAGTTGTTTCTGTTCTTTTAATTGTTTTTTTATTTCTTTCGATTTTCCTCTTATATTTTCTCTTCTTGAAAGATAAGTTAGGGAAATAATAAGCTCGCCTAGTATTATTATGACAGTTGCTAAAGCTAAACGAACGCTTTTAGTAGAAGTGTCTTCTATTTCATTATATACTTCTTTATTTTGATAGGTTTGACTAATCACATATTTGTTTTCTGTATATTCTTCTGTTTGTGGTTCTACACTTTTTTCTACTGTACTTTCTGCTAAAACAATATTTTCTCTTAAATCTTCTGTTAAATAATCTTCTACATTTTCTCTATATTCTAAATTTTGAATTGTGTATTTATATACGTTTCTTTTATATTCTCCACGAAAGTAGCCAGGTTTTTCCCAAGGAGAATATTCGGTTATTTCTAGCTCGTTATCAGTTTGTTCTTGATATGTAATACTTTCTTCCCTATTTTCTGGTTGACTAGAATCATAATAAGTTTTTGTTGTTTTGTATTCTTTTATAGGAGGAACTTTATCTGCTAATTTAATGCTTGCAAAAATTCCGATACCAAGCATACCTAGATTTAGAAAAAATAATGCTTTTCTAGCTATCATTTTTCCATAAAGTCTGTTTCGAGATTTTTTGGTATGTTTTATCTCTTTAATTTGACTTATAGTTAGTTCTTCTGCATTTTTAAGTTTTATCTGGGTTTGTTCATACTCCTCACATTTTTGTTCTATACTCTTTTCTAAAATTTCATGATATTTATTCTTATTATTTGCAATGATAAAAAATAATAATTCTCTATCAAGATAGAAGATATCATCAAAACCATTTTTGTTAACCTCTATTATTTTACTTTGAATTTGTTTTCGGGTTTCCTCCGATAAATCTTCTAATTCTTCTTTTATGCATTTTACCAAATAGCTTATATGTACTTCGTCTGTTTTTGCATATTCTAATAATTCACTCTTGTTCGTATAAATTAGTTCTAGTTTAATAATCTTATATGTAAATTTATATACTTTTTCAATAAAATTGGTATTATAGTCACCAAATTGAAGAGATAAAATTTTCTTTAAAAATGCTATAGTTTCTTTTGCTATTTGGCTGATATTATTATCATCAACTTGTTTTTCTTTTAAATCAAGTAAGTTTTGATATATAATATAAAATTCTTGATATTTCTTGGTTATAGATTTATTTATTTTTTCTAGCTTTTGTGTGGAATCTCTATAAATATTTGCCTTTGCTTCTTCTAAAAAAGCAGGATTATCAAATTTTTGGCAGTTAGCGTCTATTTCTTGGGAAGTTGTTTTTTCTATTTCCTTTATTGTTTTCTCTATAGAATCTATATCTATTTCGATTTCATTTAATTGATTTAGATTATCTTTTACTTCAATTAATTTTGCATTATAAATAGCAAATTCATTCATTTTATCACGTTCTTTCTTTATTTCTTCTTATTGTATAAAAATAGATTAAAAAAAGCAATCATTATTGATTGCTTGAATTATTTTGAGGATTTTCTTTTTTTACGTTCCAAATTTTTGAAACATCACAGTTGGATGAATATGGTAATGGATTTGGTAATTCTAAACGCATAATCATTGGTATTTTAAATGCTGATCCAAATCCTACACAACTTCCTGGTTGAAGGGATTTTTGCTTTTCAATAACATCTGCAGAGATATTTGGCAACATTTCTTCAATATATTTTATGTCTTTTGGATGGGTCATTTTAAAGATTAAGAAGTTTGATACTTGTGAAATAACAGTATCAGATATTTCAACAGGTCTTTGGCTGATAATTCCAAGTAATACACCGTATTTTCTACCCTCTTTGG
>CAYSFO010000005.1:0-51172 GCA_964430695.1 uncultured Muribaculaceae bacterium
AGCAAAAGAACGTGTAACGATTAACGTTGAAACAAAAACCATGGCTACCATTACTTTCCAAAATTTATTTAGAATGTATGAAAAATTATCTGGTATGACAGGAACAGCTAAAACAGAGGAAGAAGAATTTAGAAATATTTATAATATGTATGTAATAAGAATACCTACAAATAAACCAATTTCTAGAATCGATTTACCAGATTTAGTGTATGCAAATATGGCTGGTAAATATAAAGCAATCGTAAATACAATTAAAGAAGTTCATAAGACAGGACAACCAATTCTAGTTGGTACGATTTCTGTAGAAGCCAATGAATATTTAAGTAAACTTTTAACAAAAGAAAAACTAAAACATGAAGTATTAAATGCTAAAAATCATGAAAGAGAAGCAGAAATCATTGCTAAAGCAGGAACAAAAAATGCCATTACAATAGCTACCAATATGGCAGGTCGTGGAACAGACATTAAGTTAACGGAAGAAACACTTGAACTAGGTGGACTATATGTAATCGGTACAGAACGTCATGAATCTCGTCGTATTGATAACCAGCTTCGTGGTCGTAGTGGTCGTCAAGGAGATGTTGGTACAAGTCAATTCTTTGTATCCTTTGATGATGACTTAATGCGTATGTTTGGAACAGATAGAATTAAACAAATCGTACAAAGTTTAGGAATGACAGATACCCAATCTATTCGTTCTAAAGCAATTACAAGAAGTATTGAAACCGCTCAAAAAAAGGTTGAAGGAAATAACTTCGATATGCGTAAAAGTTTACTTGATTATGATAATGTCGTAAATGAACAAAGAACAATAATTTATGAAAGACGTAATGAGATTTTAGACAATGAAAATATTCATGAAAGTATTATTGAGATTTTTAAAAATACAATTTCAACTCTAGTAGATAATCATATAGAACCAGAAGGATATTTAACAGAAGATGATAAAAGCGAAATCATTGAGTTTGTAAATACAAACTACTTGAAAAATAAGCCAATGGATGTAAGTGAAATTCTAGATAAAAAAGATGATGAGATCAAAGAATTACTAACCGATAGAATTCTTAAAGATTATGAAAAGAAAATCAGTATTGCTCCAAATTTCCAAGAATTTGAAAGAGCGATATCTTTAAAAATAATTGATACTTTATGGGTAGATCATATAAGTGCTATGGAACACTTAAAAGAAGGAATCATGTTACGTGGCTATGGACAAGTAAATCCCCTACAAGCTTATACAATAGAAGGTTTCGATTTATTTGAAAACTTACTTGATAAAATCGATGAAAATATCGCAGGATTTTTACTAAGAGCAAATATAGAACAAAATGTAGAACGTAAACAAACGATTGTTGGAGTAGCTAACGATGGAAAAGAAAAAGTAAAAAAGACTCCTAAAAAAGCAGCCAAAAAAGTTGGACGTAACGAAAGCTGTCCTTGTGGTTCAGGTAAGAAATATAAAAACTGCTGTGGTAAATAGTAAATAAACCCTTTATTATAAGGGTTTTTATAGTGTTATAAAGTTTTTAGAATTAATGAAATTTGCAAAATATATCAAAATACTTCATTGTTTGAAAATAAGGTAAAAAGTTTTGTAAATACAGTAAAATCAAAGACTTGAGAATGCAAAATGAGGAAAAATAAAATGCATTTTAAGAAAGGAATTTGTCTTTATAAAATTTGATTTAAGGTGATGAGATAAAATAAAAAAAACTGTAGGAGATTAAATAAAATATACGATAGGAAGGAAAATGAGGAGAGCGAAATATTAATTGATTAAAATAGGTTATTTTTAATTAATTTTTGTTACTTTATTTATAAACATACATGTTTGCCATAAAAAATATGATATTTTACTCATTTTACGATTATCGTAAAAAATATATTGATTTTTGAAAAAATATATCATATAATTTTCTTAAGGTGATCATTATGGAAAAAAGTAAAATTGCTAAAGTTGTTAGTGTTGTCCTCAATCTTTTGCTTATTGGAGGAATTATCGCATTACCCTTTTTAGCGAAATTGTATGATATTTTTAAACTTGAGGATGTGCTTAGTTTTTCAAAACAGCATTGGCTTTATCAAATAGGATTTTATAGTTGCTTTATTGTTTGTTTAGGAATACTTTATTTTTTGATTAAAATATTTAACTTGGTCTATGCAGGTTCTCCTTTTAAAAATGAACTTGTTGTTTATTTGAAGATTAGTGCTGTTTTATTCATGATATTAGCCTTAATTGTAGCGCTTAAAACTATATTTATTCCTACAATTTTATCTGGAGCTGTCATATTGGTTACTTTTGTTTGCTCGCTTAGTTTTTATGTTTTAAGTAGTGTCTTTAAAGTTGCATGCTTTTACAAGCAAGAAATTGACTACGTAGTCTAGGAGGAAACCATGATTATTGTTAATTTAGATGTTATAATGGCAAAGAGAAAAATGTCATTAAATGAACTTAGCGCTAAAACTGGAATTACTCCGACAAACTTGTCTATTTTAAAAACAAATAAAGCCAAAGCAATTCGCTTTTCTACGCTTGAAGCTATTTGTAAAGCACTAAATTGTCAGCCAATGGATATTTTGGAAAATAAGGAGGTGAATCATGAAAAAAAGTAGTGTAAAATCTCCAAGAAATGAAGTTTTTACAGTTGTTTTTATCAGTGGATTTCTTGCTCTTTTTTTGAATATATTTCTTCGTACTGTAGATTTTAGTTATATTGCTAGGTTTATTTTTCCAGGACTTTTGCTGCTAATAGGTTATTTAGTTATTGTATTTTATTTAAAATATGAAATTAATCCTAAAGCTTTCTATCTTTTGATTCCCATTTTCTTAATAGAATGTAGCGATTTAATAATACCTATTGCTATTTCTAATGCACTTTTAAACTTGATTATGTTATTCATATTAATCCCTATGTTTTTTGTGATTGCCTTAAATAAAGATAGATATATCTCAAGAGAAGTGTTTAAATGGCCTTGGATTCTAACATTCGCTAATTTCATAAAAAATTGTAAAATAATTCAAGTGTTTAAAACGGGAAAAAAAGTCGATGCTACTAAATTACCAAAGATTCTTTTAGGGTGTCTTATTGGAATTCCTATAGCCTTTTTCATCTTGGACTTACTCATGAGTGCAGACAGATATTTTGAAAGCTTTTTAGAATCCTTTTTAGTTAACTTTCACGATATTGATTTTTTAGATTCTGTTGTTTCTTTTGTAATATCAACTGTTGTTTCATTTTTCCTAATTTATAACGTTTATGCCAATTCTATTCGACTTCGAGGTGTCATACAAAAAACTACTACTCGTAGAGAAGTAGATGCTATTATTGCTAGGACAGTTCTTGTAATCCTTAATTTTGTTTTCGTTTTATTTCTATTTTCTGAAATCTCTAAATTAACAGTTAACTTTCTAAAGGTACCTACTTTATATACACATGCAAGTTATGCTAGAGAAGGATTTTTCCAATTGCTCTTTGTTACATTAATTAACTTTTCAATTATTCTTTATCTTGTTTATTCTACGGATATAGTAGATAAGGATAGAATAGTTAAAAGATTACTTTATTTACTAATATTCTTCTCTATACTTCTTATTTTTAATTCCTATTATCGCATGTATTTATATATTTATGAATATGGTTTTACTATTTTAAGATTGCAAGTTATTTTATTCTTATTGATGGAACTCATTCTTTTTGGATTGGTTATAAAAAAGATGCATTCTTCTTTAAAACGAAATGATGGAACTATTTTTACAACTGTAATGCTTATCACTTATTTACTTAATTTATATCTTTGTATTAATCCTGTTGTAAATCTTTTGAATAGGTTATTGCATTAAAAAAGTTGGTAACTTTTTCGTTATCAATTTTTTATAATTCTTTCTTTACAATTTATTTTCTTTAATTTTATATGCTTACCCCATACATGTGATATTATTAGTGGTACACCATCACCTGTTAGCGAATGTGATAAAGTGAGATGGTTTAAGCTTATGACCATAAACAAATGTTAGAAGACCTAAATTTAATTTAATATGAATTATTTAATTTATAAAAAGTAAAAATAAAGAAATGTAAACTTAAAAACATTTCTTTTTTATAAATCTTAATTTGAATAATAAAAAAAACAAACAAGTAAATATACCTATTTGTTTAAAAATCATTAAAGCTTTCTTCTTCTATCCCTTTTCATTCCATTTTCCTTTAACCAAGAAGAATCAATTGCAGGAATAATTAACTGATCTCCTAAGGAACCATAATTTTTAACAACTTCATTATATTCATGTTGCAATTGTAAAGCTTCATTTTTCATACTAACTAATATTTCTTTGATGTCTTGATTATTAAGTTTATGTTCACGTATTTCATGACTTAAATAGTCAAACTTTTCTTTAGCTTTCTCAAAACCATAGATTCCTATGAAAACCATGAGAACATCAATAACAAGTCCTACCAAAATACCTGTTACTGTAAAAGGAACGATATATTTAGTACTTTTTCGTTGAATACTTTTATCTTGATAAGTTTCAGTAACTAAAATAGTATATTCTGTTGTATTATCACTATCTTCTAGAACTTCTTTAGATTCATTATATTGATGCTTTTTAATAGTATTTCCAACTAAATCTTCACTTGTTATATGATAATCATCAGGAATATTGTCAGGTACAACATAGTCATATCCAGTAATATGTCGTATATATCCACTGCCAATAGGCTTTTTTCCCCAAGGACTGCATTCCATTATCGTAGCTACATAAGTTGTTTCCTTTTCATCAAAAACTTCTTCTTGCTCTCCAATAATATTCCCTGTATTTAAATCTATAGTTCTCGTAATAGTTTTATATTCTGTAATTTTATTAGAAGCATATTTACCAAGAGCATTTCCAGCACCTAAAGTAATCATGGGAACTAAAACCATGGATAACATTTTTGCGGTTAAAAGTGCCTGTTTCATATAAAGGTTTTTAATAAAATTATTATTGTTATTGAGTTTTGATGATAAAATGGCTTTTTTAGTAGCAAAAACTGCTACTTTTTCTTCTAAATCTGAGATAGCTTTTCTTTTTCTTTCTTGATATTCTGAATTTATTTCTCCAACAGTTTTTCGAGAAATTTTTCGAATAAAATCAGAATTTAAATAATCGTATCCTAATCCCTCTGTTTTAATCGTACGTAAGCCTTCTTCAATCAAATCTTGTTTACTTAAACTTTTAAAGTCATTAGATAATAATCTACCAATATTCTCTATATTAATTGGAATATTTAATTGAAGAATATAAGATAAAACATCACTTCGCTCAAATATTTCCTCATAAAGAATAGTAGAATATATAGTTTTATAGGCGCTTGCTACCAAATCATTTTTTCCTTTATGACGGGTTATATCTAAGGAATTTATCATATCAATTAAATTTATAGAATTTTGAATGATTTCACCAATATTTTCACACGTAACTGTAGATATTTGAATGTCAATATTAGAAGATAACAAATGCAATTCATAATATGGAAGAAACTGTTCTTCAAGTTTTCTATGTAAGTCATCAAGTCTTTTTATATATTTTTTAAAAGCAAATTGCTCATAATCCGCTTGCATTTCTTTAAAAAAACCTTCTGTTGATAAGTCAGTATCATTTTCTACATCTTGTTGAATTTGTAAAAATTCATTATTCTCTTCAGATACATCTAATATTTCTTGAAGTTTAGAAAAAATTCCTTCTAAATCCTGTATTTTAGAGTTATATTCTGCACGCCCTCTGGTTAAATTGGTATTTTTAACTTGTGCCATTTAAATCCCCTCTTTCTGGGCACATACACTAACATTTTTAGACGAATTTGTCAAGAATGTATGCGACAAAAATCTTGACAAGAAAACGACTATGCATTAGAATATCTCTCTAGCGAAAGGGGAATCTATATGAATAAATATACTTTAACAAAAACAATACCTCTTACATTGGCGGCTTCGATATTATTATCAGGATGTGGGGAACAAGCAGAGTGTGAAATACCTACAAGACATATTCATAAATATACGAAGCAAGTGACAGATGATATTACAATTGAAAAATATGTGGATAGTGAAGATCTATCTTTATTCGGATACAAATGGAATGATGAGTATATTGAAATCAATAAAGTGGACGAGGAATTATTCAAAGTATTAAAAAAGAAAGGATTATTTGACGGAGAAACTAATTGGAGATATTTATATAATGAAATGGCCACACACCATGATTATTTAATGTTTTATTATGAATATACTACAACGGAAACCTATACTACTACAGATAGCGATGGAAATACAAGTGTTCATACAAGAACTGTTACACATACTGGATGGACCGATAATCCAAATGATATTAATAATACAGGTAAAACAAGATTATACCATCATAAATACTATGGATATAGAATCATATATGAAAATGGTAAGTTTAAAGCGGAAAAAAGCCCAATAGTAGACGATATAAGAGAAGTAATAGAAGAATACCCCTATTTTTCTGAAGACTGTGTAACAGAAGTATTTGAAACTTTTAAATTCAAAAGACGAGAATTAAGAGAGCTATCCCCTGAAGATTTTACTGTATTTACAGGCCCTGACTTAGACAACCCAAATTTAGATACTGGACAAGCAAGAGAGAGAAAAATAAAATAACAAACTTTCAAGAAAATAAATGGAAGAAACTTTGGTAACATTTATCAAAGTTTTTTTGTTATAATATTTTTGGTGAATAACTATGGATAAAAAAGAACTTATAAGTGCATTAAACAATTTATTAGAAAAAGTAACTGATCTTGGGAGGTCACTTTGACTTAAAAAATAAAAAAAAGCGTCTAGAAGAATTAGAAAATGTAACAAAAGAACCAAACTTCTGGGAAGATATTAATAAAGCAAACAAAACAAATCAAGAATATGTCAATTTAAAAAAAGAATACGATAGCTTTTTTAAAATCAAAAATAATCTTGTGGATAACCTAGAACTTATCAACATCGTAGAAGAACAAGAACTAAGCAATATTTTAAGTGATTTTGAAAATTTAGAAAAACAAGTAGAAGATTTAGAACTTAATAGTCTTTTAAATAAAGAAAATGACCCCTTAAATTGCTATTTAGAAATCCATCCTGGTGCTGGAGGAACCGAATCTTGTGATTGGGCAAGCATGCTTTCTCGTATGTACATGCGTTTTTGTGAAACAATGAATTATCAATATGAAATTATAGAAAGCCAAAAAGGGGAAGAAGCGGGCTTAAAAAGTATCACAATTTATATTAAAGGATTGTATGCTTTTGGCTATTTAAAAGGAGAAAAAGGAGTACACCGCTTAGTAAGAATTTCTCCATTTGACTCCAATAAAAGAAGACACACTTCCTTCGCCTCTGTGTTAGTAACCCCAGAATATGATAAAGAAATTACCATTGACATAAAAGAAAGTGATTTAAAAATTGATGTTTACCATAGTAGTGGAGCAGGAGGACAATCTGTAAATACGTCTAACTCGGCTGTACGTATTACCCATCTTCCTACAAAAACAGTTGTAACCTGTCAAAATGAACGTAGTCAACTAAAAAATAAAGAGCAAGCCATGAAAATTTTAAAAAACAAGTTATACGAATTAGAACTACAAAATATGGAAAATAAAATGAATGATCTAAAAGGAAATATGGAAAATATTAATTTTGGAAGCCAAATAAGAAGTTATGTTCTAGAACCATATAAACTAGTCAAAGACAATCGCTCTGGATATGAAACAAGTAATGTTTTAAAAGTACTAGACGGTGAATTACTTCCAATGATAAAATCCATTTTAAAAATGAGGGAATAAATATGCAAAAATTAAAAAACTATTTAAATTTAATTTTAGGGCTCTTTCTAGCGGCTTTTTCATTTAGTTTGTTTTTAGCCCCTTACAATTTTGCGGCTGGCGGAGTAAGTGGTCTAGCTTTAATTATTCATAAATTAATAGCAATTGATGAAAGCTTATTTATTTTAATCGTCAACACGATTCTGTTAGGAATAAGCTATCTATGTCTTGGAAAAGAAAAAACAAAGAATACGATTTTAGGAGCACTTCTTTTTCCTATTTTTGTGCGAATCACTGAGTACATAGTTCCCTATATAAAAATAAATGACTTAGAACATATTGTCATTGCTGTTTTAGGAGGAATCCTAAGTGGTATAGGTTATGGCTTAGTTTTTAAAAGTGGTTTTACTTCTGGGGGAACAGATATCTTAAATCAAATTATTGAAAAATATTTTCATATGCCTATTTCAAAATCCATTATTATTGTAGATGGTCTCATTACAATTACTACGGGAGTTGTCTTTGATTTTTCGACCATGTTATACGCCCTAATTGCTCTTGTACTAATTAGTGTATTTAGTAATAAAACAATTGTTGGCGTAGGAGAAAGTAAAACTTTATATATCCATTCTCCAAAATACGAAGAAATAAAATATTATTTACACCAGGAAATGAAAGTAGATAGTACCGATTTTGACGTGGTTGGTGGATATTCTAAGAAAAAAGGCAAAGTAATTTTAACCGTCATTAATACAAACGATTACTATCGTATTAAAGAAGCAATTACGATTATTGATCCTAATGCTTTTATAACGGCAACAAACGCTTATCAACTTGTCAATGAGAATATGAACATAAAAAGTTGATTTTATTTGAAGTTTAGCTTAAAATAGGGAAAAATTAGGTGATGAATTTGAATTTAGTACTTAACTTTTTAAAAGAATTTTTACAAAAAAATGACACAATCGTTATCGGCGTTTCTGGCGGGTCAGATTCTATGTGTCTGTTACAACTTTTAATTGACTTAAAAGAAGATTATCATTTGAAACTAATTTGTGCCCATGTAAATCACGGAAAAAGAAAAGAAAGTGAAGAAGAAAAAGAATTTGTAGAAAATTTTTGCCAAAAAAACAATTGTATTTTTGAATACCAAAAATTAAACTTTAAAAATGAAAAAAACTTTGAAAACCAAGCTAGAGAAAAAAGATATGCTTTTTATAATACTTTAATAGAAAAATATCAAGCAAATTATTTAATGACTGCTCATCATGGAGATGATTTGATAGAAACCGTTCTAATGCGCCTAACCCGTGGTAGCAACGTGCATGGATACAGTGGATTTGCTATTGTAACCGAGTATCAAAATTATAAATTAGTAAGACCACTCATTTTTGCAACGAAAGAAGAAATTGAAGAATATAACCGAATTAACAAAATAGAATATCGTATAGATAAAACAAACGAAAGTGATGCCTATACGAGAAATCGTTATCGCCATCACCTCCTACCTTTCTTAAAAGAAGAAAATAAAAATATTCATAAAAAGTTTTTAAGATTTAGCGAAGAACTATCTTTAATTGATGAATATTTAGAAAAACAGACAAAAATTGCCTTGACTAGCGTATATGATTTTGGTACAGTAAATCTGCATGAATTTAAAAAATTAGATTTGGTACTTCAAAGACGTGTCATTGAATATGCTTTAAAAGAAGAATATAAAAATAATATTCATTTTGTGAACGATTGTCATGTAAAATTAATATTAGATTTATGTCATAGCAATAAACCAAATTTGAAATTAAATCTGCCATTAAAAAGAATTTTGCAAAAAAGTTATGAAAAAGTCTTTTTTAGTTATATTCATGACATGAAAAGCCAAGAATATATATTAGAAGAGAATGTAAAATTAAATGAATTAGAAAGCATTATAAAAATAGATGCTACAAATATTCTAAAAAGCAATTATATATTAAGGCTAGACAGTAAAGAAATTGCTTTACCACTAAAAGTAAGAAAGAGAAAATCAAGCGATAGAATGCATATTAAAAATATGCAAGGGACGAAAAAAGTAAAAGATATTTTTATAAATGAAAAAATTCCTATGGAAAAAAGAGATACATGGCCAGTAGTAATTGATGCAAATGACAATATTCTTTGGCTTCCTGGTTTAAAAAAATCAAACTTTGATAAAAATAAAGATGAATTTTATGATATAATATATAAATATGTGATTAGTGAGGAGAAAAAAAATGAAGAAAAATAATACGATGAAAAATTTGTTTCCTTATTTAGTTTTATTTGTTGTTATTTTCTTTGTACTAACAGTTTTAAATTTTGGTGGTGCTGTTAGTCATGATTTAACAACAGGAGAATTATTAAGTGAATTAGAAAAAAGTAATGTAACAGAAATTGTAATTACTCCAAGTAGTACGGATTCAGTCTACTATATTGAAGGGAAACTAAATGGATATAAAGAAAAAGAATCATTTAAATCTAAAGTAGTAGAAAAAGATTTAACAGAAATTACAAGCTATGCCAAAGCAAATGATTTAAAAGTGTATGAAACCAAAAAAGATCCAGGTTCGATTTCTATTCTATATATAATAGTAAACTTTTTACCATTAATTATTATCGTTGTTGGATCTTACTTCTTATTCACAAAGATGGCAGGAAGCAATAAAAATTCTATGGATTTCGGTAGAAGTCGTGCTCGTCTTTCTGAAGATGGAGGAAATATTAAATTTAATGACGTTGCAGGTCTTAAAGAAGAAAAAGAAGAAGTATCTGAACTAATTGATTTCTTAAAAAATCCTAAAAAATTTCAAAAACTAGGAGCTCGTATTCCTAAAGGTGTTTTATTAGTAGGGCCTCCAGGAACAGGAAAAACTTTACTAGCAAAAGCTGTAGCCGGAGAAGCAAACGTGCCTTTCTATTATATCAGTGGTTCTGACTTTGTAGAATTATTCGTGGGAGTTGGAGCAAGTCGTGTAAGAGATATGTTTAAAGAAGCAAAGAAAAATGCACCTTGTTTAATCTTTATTGATGAAATTGATGCTGTTGGGCGTCAACGTGGTGCAGGACTTGGTGGAGGACACGATGAACGTGAACAAACGTTAAACCAATTATTAACCGAAATGGATGGATTTGGAGCAAATGAAGGTATCATTATTATTGCTGCAACTAACCGTCCAGATGTATTAGACCCAGCACTTCTAAGACCTGGAAGATTTGATAGACAAGTAACAGTAAATTTACCAGATACAAAAGAACGTGAAGCTATATTAAAAGTACATGCTCGTAATAAAGTACTTGCAAGTAGTGTTAAATTAGATAACATAAGTGCTCGTACACCAGGATTTAGTGGAGCTGACCTTGAAAACCTATTAAATGAAGCAGCTTTACTTGCTGTTCGTAAAAACGAAGATGCCATTACAATGGATGACATTGATGAAGCAACTGACCGTGTTTTAATGGGACCAGCAAAAACATCTCGTAAAATTACAGATAAAGAGAAGAAACTAGTAAGTATTCATGAATCAGGACACGCTGTCATTGGAATCAAATTAGAAGATGCCAATGAGGTACATAAAATTACGATTATCCCTCGTGGGATGGCTGGCGGATACACCATGATGCTTCCAAAAGAAGAAAAAATATCTGTTATGACCCAAAAAGAATTATTAGCAATGATAACTGGACTTCTTGGAGGTCGTGCTGCAGAAGAGCTATTCTTAGGAGAAATTACGACTGGTGCAAGTGATGACTTCAAAAAAGCAACCAACCTTGCTCGTAGTATGGTTTCTGAATATGGTATGAGTGAACTAGGCCCTATGCAATATGAACAAAAAAGTGAAGGCGTATTCTTAGGAAGAGATTATAATAAAACAAAAAATTATTCAGACCAAGTTGCATTAGAAATCGATAGAGAAGTTCGTAAAATTATTGAAAACTGTTATAAAGATGCTAAAAAAATACTAAATGATAACAAAGACTTAGTAATGACGTTAAGTAAAGCTTTAATAGAAAGAGAAACGTTAACAAAAGAAGAAATAGAATCTTTAGTAACAACAGGAAAAATTGGTGATGATTTAGAACCTTTAAAAGAAGATGAACCTTCTTTACTAAAGCTAAAGGAAATTGCAAAAGCAAATAAAATCAAAGGTTATACAAAAATGACCAAAGAAGAATTAGAAAATGCAATTAAAGAATTAGACGAAGAATAAATCGTCTAATTTTTTTTATCTACTTTACTATTTGAAGGATAAGGCTTTCTTTCATTGGTAAAACCAATTAAATAATCTATGCTAGTGTTATAATATTTAGCTAAAATCATTAATTTATCAATGGGTATTAACCTTAAACCAGTTTCATATCTAGAGTATTGTACTTGAGACATTTTTAATATTTTAGCAATTTCAGTTTGTGTTAAATCTTTATCTTCTCGTATTTCTTTTAATCTTTCTAGCATAAATTTCAACCTCTTTATACTATTCTACTTATAACCAAATAGTTATGCTTGATTTTAAAACCAAATGGTTATAAAATATACTTAATATAACCGTATAGTTATAAAAGCTAAAAAGTAAGGATAGGATAGAAAATATGAAACTAGAAAAAATTGATAAAAATAAAAAACGAATAACAATGATAGCAATATTGTTAACTACATTTATGGTTCCACAGGTAAAAGCCATAACAAGTGATAATGTATTATATGGAGAAGGAAATGTAACAGAAGCGTTAGATGAATTAAATGAAAATCTAAACATCTGTTTAAGTGGAGATGCAGATGAAACAAAAATACTATCTGGCTATCAAACGTATTACAAAGGCAAACTAGTAGTAGGAACAATACCAAGTAAATCTTCTGCTACTTATACACCAGGGACAAGTAATCAAACGATAGCAGCAAATCAATGGTTAAGTGGAGCGCAAACCATCAAAGGGGATAGTAACTTAAAAGCAAGTAACATCGCTTGTGGAGTAACGATATTTGGAGTAACAGGAACGAAAGATTGTGCGCCATCAACAATCTTAAGTGGGTTATATAGTACAGCCAAAATAGGAGACTATGTTCAAATGACGCCGACAAGCACATCGTATACTATACCATCAAGTTTAACTGGTTATACAAGTGCCCAAACAATAAACCCAAGTGAGTTAAAGTTATGGAGAATTATCCGAATCAATGATGATGGAACAATAGAGATGGTATCAGAATATGTATCAAGTACAGTAGTATATTTTGCTGGAGAAGCAGGGTATAAAAATTTCGTAGGTGCACTAAATACAATAGCGGCACAATATGCAAATAGTAACTATACAATGTCTACAAGACATATAGGATATAATAATCAAACAGCCACCATAACAGCAACGTTATCTGCTTCTACATGTAACATAAGTACAATAGATAATAGTAAAGAAACAAGTGGATGTGGAGATGTATCCTATCAAAGAGATACGAATCTAGTAAGAAGTGTATATGGAAACCTAAAAGCGAATAAAGTGGCTGCGACCACAACAGCAACAGAATACTGGTTAGCTTCGCGCGTATTGGAAGTCGTTTTTTCCTCAGGCGCACATCGTTATGGCGGCCGTACCTTGAACACGTATGGGGTTGAGGTTTATAAGCCTTTATATGCAAGTGATTTGTTTTTGACGGGCTCTGGGGATGCGATTCGTCCTATCGTTACTCTGAAATCTGGGATTGTTGCAGCATCTGGATCTGGAACAAAATCAAAACCATGGATATTATCTTGATTTTCAGACTGCTTTATAAAAATCTAAAAATTACCAATTTTGTTTGAATTCTAGCGAATTTAACAAATTGGTCTTTTATTTTGGAAAAATATATAACAAATTTTTATAAATAAAGCTCAAATTTAACAAATTGGTAATTTGTTTTATGCATTATTTTCTGTTATTCTCGCTTCTAAGAGGTGTACAAGATGAAAAGAATAATTACTAAAGATTTATTTATAAAGATATTTGAAAATCCTAAATATAGAAAAAAGTTAGATAAAATGATTTTGAATTTTTTTGGTTTAGATACAAATAAACAAGAAGAGTCAGAATCTATAACAGAAGACGATGTTGTTTTAGAATTTATTTTGTTTATAAATACAGAATACATATTAAAAATAATCGTAAAAGATACAAAGAAATTATTTACTACATCTAAGAAATTTTATATTAATTTGAGTTATAGAGAAGTAGAAAAGTATCATGAATTGTTAATGCCTTGCTACTGGGAAATATATTGTCCCTATTCTCTAAAACATCTTAAAAAGCAACCAAAACTCATTCTAATAGCAGCTTTATTATCTTGCAAAGATAAAACGGAAATAGAAATGATTTTAAAAGAGTTAAGTATATTTAGCACGAAAGAAATAAAAGATATTATAAATATGATAGAAGATAAAAAGGATTTAAAATAAAAGTTATGACTATTTGTGTCGAATTTCTTGAAATATATTTATTTCCAATTATAATAACCCCTCGTGTTACTGATTTGAATAATGTCCCATTCATTTATTAAAATAAAAAATGTTTCTTCTTTTTGTGGTCATATTACTTTATTCCCTTTGCATTATTTTTGATCAGTAACATTAATATGTTTATGAGAACCGTATTTGGTTTTAAAATATAACTGCTTTTATTTTTAATTTTATATGAGTTCCAAAACTATGAAATAGAAATGTTTTTATAAAGACAAAAACAGTTTATTGTGTTAAAATATTTCTAGCGACTAAAAATTTGAAAAAGGTGGTATTATGGCAAAAGTTATTTCATTAGTGAATCAAAAAGGAGGCGTTGGTAAAACAACAACAAGCATTAACTTGGCGGCAGCTTTAGGTACAGAAGGAAAAAAGACTCTTTTAATCGATTTAGACCCACAAGGCAATGCTTCTAATGGCTTAGGATTAAATACCAATGACTTTGAAAACGATATCTATGATGTTATAACTGGTGCATGTGATATAAAAAAAGCAATTATCAAAACAAAGTTTCAAAATTTATCCATTATACCTTCTACAATTAATTTAGCAGGTGTAGATGTCGAGTTCGTTAAAAAAATGTTAGAGGATACTAGTTTTAGACAAAATGAACAATTACGTTTCAATTTGAAGGAAATTAGAGAAAATTACGATTATATTATTATTGATTGCCAACCATCTTTAGGAATATCAACAATGAATGCATTAGTAGCTAGTGACTCAGTCATTATTCCTGTACAATGTGAATACTTTGCTTTAGAAGGAATAACACAGCTTTTAAATTCAATTATCCTAGTACAATCAAACATGAATCCAGATTTAAGAATTGAAGGCGTTTTACTAACCATGTTAGATGGTAGAACAAATATTGGTTTAGAAGTTATTGAAGAAGTAAGAAAATGTTTTAAAAATAAAGTATTTAATACCATTATTCCAAGACTAGTTCGTCTAGTAGAAGCACCAAGTCATGGAAAACCAATCAATGCCTATGATCCAACGAGTCGAGCTACACTTGCATATTCCAATTTAGCAAAGGAAGTGATTAGTCGAAATGGAAACTAAAAGAAAAGCATTAGGAAAAGGATTAGAACAATTATTTTCAAATGAAATTATTAACTTTGACAACTTTGAAAAAGAAATTGTATCTACGGCGAAAACAAGCGATATTTTAGAAATCCCACTAAGTGAAATAAGAAGCAATCCATATCAACCACGTAAAACATTTAAGGAAGAAACTCTACAAGAATTAGCGGAAAGTATAAAAGAATATGGAATTGTAGAGCCAATTATCGTTAAAAAAAGTATCAAAGGATATGAACTGATTGCTGGAGAACGTCGTACAAAAGCAGCAAGACTTGCAGGTTTAGAAACGATTCCAGCCATTATAAAAGACTTCAATGATCAAGAAATGATGGAAATAGCTTTAATCGAAAATATTCAAAGAGAAAATTTAAATCCAATCGATGAAGCAATGGCCTATGAAAATATTATAAATTTAAGTAAGATGACTCAAGAAGAATTTGCTAAAAAGTTTGGAAAAAGTAGAAGTCATGTGACGAATATGTTAGGACTTTTGAAATTACCTTCTGCTACTAAAAAGTTAGTAGAAGAAAATAGAATTAGTATGGGGCATGCGCGTGCTTTAAGTAAAATTAATGATGAATCTTTAATTAATAATTTAGCAGATAGAGTATTAAACGAATCTTTAAGTGTTCGTGAATTGGAACGAATCATTGCAGAAGCAAACTTACCGAAAAAAAATAAAATAAATAGAAAAAACAATGAAAATAATATGCATTACCTTATTTATGAAAAAGTAATGCGTGAAAAAATAGGATCAAAAGTTAAGATTAAGGAGAATAAAATAGAAATTCCTTTTGATAGAGAAAAAGACTTAGAAAGAATACTTGAAATATTAGGAATAGAAATAACGGGTGATTAGATGGAAAAAGCCAAAAACATTCTAACTTTTTTAGGAAAAAAAGAAGTTTATGGTTTAGCATTAATTATACTAATTTCCATGGTAATCTATTATTTAGGGACAATAATCATTGAAAAAATAATAGTATCAGGAAAAACGGCATATGAAAAGAAAAAAAGAAGAACAATTGTGAATTTAGTTTCCAATGTTTTTAAATATGCCATATTTATCTTAGCCATTCTATTCATCTTAGATTTATATGGAGTAAATACAAAGGCTTTCATTACAAGTTTAGGAGTTGTCAGTGCTGTTTTAGGTCTAGCCTTGCAAGATACAATAAAAGATTTTATTAGTGGAATCACAATCATCATGGATAATTATTTTGCCGTAGGAGATATCGTAACCTACAATGATTTTACAGGAGAAGTCATTGATATGGGTTTAAAAACCACCAAAGTCAAGAAAAACAGTGGTGAAGTTTTAATACTAGCAAACCGAAATATTGATCAAATTATTAATATTAGCCAAAAAACAGCAAATGTTATAATAGATATTCCGACGTCTTACGAAGACAAGACAGCACGCGTAGAAAAAGCAATGGATAAAATAATAAATGAAATTAAAAAAATGGATGGTGTGAAGAAAGACACACAATATTTAGGAATAACAGCTCTAGATGATAGTTGTGTAAAATACACAATTAGTATTCATTGTCCCCAAGAGAATAGGTGGCAAGTAAAAAGAGAAGCATTAAAAATAATTAAAACAATTTATGAAAAGGAAAAAATTAAAATCCCTTATCAACAAATAGAGGTGCATCATGAACAAGAAGTATGAATTAGGAGATATTGTTATAATGAAAAAGCCTCATGCTTGTAAAACAAATGAATGGAAAATAACAAGGATGGGTGTAGATATTAAAATAAAGTGCCAATATTGTGGGCGTGAAATTATGATGGATCGTTTAGAATTTGAACGAAAACTAAAAAAAGTTTTGGGTGAAAAAAATGAATGTAAATAAATTAAAAGAAAAAATAAAATTACATCCAATAATGACAATTATAATCATGATTGGAGTAACAATTATATTAAGTGGAATCTTGTCTGTATTAAATATTCAAGCAACCACAAGAAAAATTAGTACAACTTCCTTAGAATATAATACGTATATTGCTGAAGTATCCTCTCTGTTTAGCTTATCTGGATTAAAATACATATTTACAAGTACTGTAAGCAATTTTGTGGCCTTTGTTCCCTTAAGCAGTTTGATTATTGTTCTTATTGGGATTGGAGTGATGGAGAAAAGTGGATTTTTAAAAGTCGCCATTACTTTATTAACCAAAAATGCGAAAAAAAATGTAGTCACGTTTGTATTAGTTTTAATAAGTATCCTTTTAGGAGTAATTGGAGATTTATCCTATATTATTTTATTACCAATTGCAGCGATATTATTTGAATATGGGAAAAGGAATCCTGCTTTAGGAATCATTGCTTCTTTTGCTGGATTAACATGTGGTTATGGAGTAAATATAATTTTTACAAGTATAGATTCTTCCCTATTATCATTAAGTACGCTAGCGGCAAACTTATTAGATAGTGATTATGTAATGAAAACGACTGGTTTTGTCTTTATTATGTTTATTGCCGTAGTACTTCTATCGATATTGATTACCTATATGACAGAAAAATATTTAGTATATAAATTAGATAAATACGAAATACCTGAAACCGAACCAGAAGATGAATTCTTTTTAGGAAAAAAAGAAAAAAGAGGATTAATAATTGCAACTATATTTTTTTCTATTTATTTCTTAATATTTCTATACAATATCATACCGGGACTTCCATTATCAGGGAATTTATTAGACAATAGCCAAGTATTCTACATAGATAAGTTATTTAGTTACAATTCTTTCTTTAGTACTGGTTTTGTCTTTATCGTTACTATCGGTTTTGTCATTCTAGGATTCTTTTACGGAATTGGTGCCGGAACAATAAAGAATAACAAAGATTTATGTGAAGATTTAGGGCATTCTTTAGATGGAATAGGACAAACTTTAGTATTAATTTTCTTTACTTCTATTTTAATAAATGTTGTAAAATATACCGATATAGGAAAAGTAATAGTAACGTTCCTAGCAAATATTATAAATAATACTTCATTTACAGGGATTCCATTACTTATTTTACTCTTTTTAATAAGTGCGGTGTCTACCATATTTGTTCCTTCCTCTTTATCTAGATGGGAAATACTTTCTGGGGTAACGATTCCAATATTTATGGAAGCAGGATTTTCTCCAGAATTTACGCAAATTATCTTCCGTTTTGGAGAGTCAGTAACAATAGGTTTAACCCCTTTATTTGCTTATTTTGTCATTTACTTGGCCTTATTAGAAAAATACAATCAAAATAAAGAACCAATCAATATATTAAAAGCAATAAAGTACCAATTACCGTATGCCATTATGACATTTGTTATATTATTGACAATCCTAATTGTGTGGTATATAGTAGGACTTCCAATAGGTGTTGGAGTATCTCCAGCATTATAGAAAGGAGAAAATTATGTCTCTAAAAGCTGGTATTGTGGGATTGCCTAATGTAGGGAAATCTACACTATTTAATGCCATTACAAAAAAAAATATCTTAGCAGCAAACTATCCTTTTGCAACAATTGATCCAAATGTTGGTGTAGTGACTGTTCCCGATAAAAGATTAGAATTTTTAGAAAATATGTATATTCCAAATAGCTTAGTTCCGACAACATTTGAATTCACGGATATAGCGGGACTTGTTAAGGGAGCATCAAAAGGAGAAGGTTTAGGAAATAAATTCTTATCTCATATTAGAGAAGTAGACGCAATTGTTGAAGTTGTAAGGTGTTTTAAAGATGAAAACATTATTCACGTAGAAGGTGGCATTGACCCCATACGTGATATAGAAATTATCAATTTAGAATTAATATTAGCAGACTTAGAAATTATTGAAAATCGTATTGAGAAAATAGCAAAAAAAGCCGAAACAACAAAAGATAAAGAAGCGTTAAAAGAAGTAGAAACGCTGAAAAAAGCGAAAGAATCTCTTTTAAACAATCAAGCTCTACGATTAGTTGCCTTTGATAAAGATGAATTAGAAATTTTAAAACCATTCAACTTTATCACCTTAAAACCTTTAATTTATGTTGCTAATGTTTTAGAAGATGATATAGTAACTGCTGAAAATGAGTATACAAAAAAAGTTTTTGAATATGCAGCAAATGAAAAAGCTGGTGTAATTGTGATGTGTGCTAAAATTGAATCAGAATTAGCAGAACTGGAAGAAAGTGAGAAAAAAGCCTTTTTAAAAGACTTAGGAATTTCTTCAAGCGGTCTTGATAAACTCATCTTTGCAACCTATGATTTACTTGGACTACAAACATTTTTTACTGTAGGTAAAGATGAAGTAAGAGCATGGACATTTAAAAAAGGAACGAATGCTAAAAAATGTGCAGGTTTAATTCATAGTGATATTGAAAGAGGATTTATTAAAGCCGAAATTATGAAATTTAATGACCTTGAAGAATTAAATGATGAAAAGAAAGTGCAAGAAGCTGGAAAATTATATCTCGAAGGAAAAGACTATATCATGCAAGATGGAGACATTGTTTATTTCCGATTTAATGTATAAAAATGAATAATAAAAATGGTTATTTTCAACGTTTAAGTATAAACTTTTGAGAAAAACCATTTTTTGTATGTGTTTCTAACGATTATAAAAAATTGTCTAAACAAATTTTCAAAATTGAAATACTCTTTTACTCAAATTTATGAAAAATTTACTAAAATAACTTTATTTTTTCCATTTAGTACCTAAATTTGGATTCCAAAAGACTATACTATTATATTATTATATACATTGCATTTTTCTTCTAATAATTTAAAATTACAACATCTTTTAGCAATATTTGAATTTAATGTACCATCTATATATTTATTATATAATTTTTTAGATCTGCCATATAATTTTTCATCATTACGATTTAACCAATAGATTTGTTCTTTTAATAATTTTGTATATTTTTCCTCTGATTTAGTTAAACACTCTTTATTTAAATCTAATTTAATAATATTATTTTCAGTAACTGGGAGCATATTATTAAAATTAATTGCACCTAATTTACCCTTATCTATCTTTAAAAAGTCTAATTTAGATTTTAATTTCAAATGCTTTGGCTTAGGACTTGATAAAGGTGCAAAATATTTACAATTATTAACTTCAAATAATACACCCACAAATGGTCTTAATTCTTTTTCATTGTAATTATAGGGAACTTTATCATCAAATTTTCTTAAATAATTACAATATTCTGTATCTAATTTAACTAAAATTAAGGAATCTTTCATGCTATCACCTTCAATAACTAATATATACTAAAAAGCATAATAAAACTAGAGTGTGCTCTCTAGTTTCTTTTTTAAGTTCACTGTTATGGCCGGAATCGCCGCTTTTTTAAGTTCCTGTCAAAGCCGGAATCGCTTCTTTTTTAAGTTCCTCTTATAGTGGGAATCACTAGCTTTTTTTATTGCCATAAGGCATTATTAGTATATGCATTTCTGCACAACATAATCACTTATGTGCTAATAATATAACATAAAATAGTAATCTTGTCCATTATTTTGTACACTTTTTATTATCTACATAATAATGTAATTTTATATAAATGTAAACAAAAAATTTACAGTAAGTATGTTTAATGATATAATGGGCATATATTAATTAAGGAGGAACATATGGAAAATAAGATAATGAGTAAAACCTTTTTATGGATGTTTTTAGGTTTATTGGTGACTTTTGTTACTGGATTTGCAGTTTCAAACAATGAAACAATGATAATAAATATTTATAAAAATTCAACCTACTTTATTTTATGTATTGTAGAGTTAATACTAGTTATTTTCTTGTCAGCAAAAGTAAGAACAATGGGGAAAAATGTAGCTCGAATAACATTTTTGTTATATAGTTTTATGACAGGCTTATCCTTATCATCTATATTTATTGTATATCAGTTGAATTCCATTATTTATGTATTTTTAATTGCAGCTGTTATTTTCTTACTCTTTGGATGTATTGGATACTATACAAAATTAGATTTAACTAAGATAGGAACATATTTACTAATGGCACTTGCTGCAGTAATCATCTGTTTAATCATCAATGTTTTTGTTGGTAGTGAAAAATTTGATATTGCTCTTTCCATTATTAGTATTTTCGTATTTATTGGTTTTACTGCCTATGATGTACAAAAAATAAAAAGACTATCCGAAGATGGTGATATTCCAGAAGATAACTTAAGTATTGTAGGAGCATTAAATTTATATTTAGACTACATTAATATTTTCTTAGACTTATTAAGATTATTTGGAAACTCTAAAGATTAAAAAAGTTTTAAAAATGAAAAAGACCTTGAGTCTTTTTTTAGTTGAACTTGCTATTTTAAAAAATTGTGTTATTATAAATTCTGTTTAAATGAAGGGGATATGTATGAAAGAATTTTTAATGAGAGCAAGAATTATATTAGCTGCCTTAGGTATG
The DNA here is from genome assembly GCA_964430695.1 of uncultured Muribaculaceae bacterium. Lineage (GTDB taxonomy): Bacteria > Bacillota_I > Bacilli_A > RF39 > UBA660 > MGBC108787. Next base: position 21,804 of record CAYSFO010000005.1, read on the forward strand.
GTTTGTCTTACTTCTTCTGATGGAGAATACATTATAAACGAGGAAAACAACTCTTTAGAAGCAGATTATGATGACAAATTAGAAAATAGCATTTTAGAACAAAAACGAGAACAATTAATAAATACATGCAATTTAGGAGTTACCACTGCTGTGCAAATTGTGAAAGACATGCAAGAAGAAGCAGCTTCGAAAATAGAAACCAAAGATATTGTAATAAGTGCAGTAGGAGATTGTACATTAGGAACAGATACCCATTTTGGTTATGACAGAGGTTTTACGAATGTACTAGACGATAATAATAGAGATTTTAGTTATTTCTTTAGTGGCGTATACGACATTCTTTCTAAAGACGATTTATCAATTGCTAATTTAGAAGGACCTTTTACTTTGGCAGATGAAGGATATCGTGTTGAAAAGAAATTTAATTTTAAAGGTGATTTAGATTATACTAATATCCTAACAGAGGGAAGTATAGAAGCTGTCAATTTAGCCAATAACCATACATATGACTATGGAGAAAAAGGGTATCAAGATACTCTTGATATACTTACAAATGCAAATATTCCTTATTTTGGGTACGACAATTATGCAATTTTAGATGTAAAAGGAACTAAAATAGGCTTAGCTGGAATTACTGGTTGGGATGAAGGAACGGCCAAAAATAATACCAAAAAAGCGATTGAACATTTTCATGAAGAAAATACAGATTTAATTATAATTAGTTATCACTGGGGAATTGAAAGAGAATACCTTCAAAATGCTGGACAAGAAAATATTGCTAGATATGCAATCGATGAAGGTGCCGATTTAGTACTAGGACATCATCCTCATGTTTTACAAGGGGTTGAAAATTATAACGGAAAATATATCGTTTATTCTTTAGGTAATTTCGTTTTTGGTGGAAACAGAAATCCGAGTGATAAAGATACAATGATTTTTCAAATAACGTTTCATTATGAAGATGGAGAATTAACAGATACTTCTATTCATATTATCCCATGTTCTTTATCTAGCCAACAAGATCGAAATGATTATAGGCCTATCCCACTAGAAGGGGAAGAATTAAGAAGAGTATTAGAAAAAATAAAAGATAGTAGTCCAAATTTAGAGGAAGAAATAGAATAAAATATGTTAATATATGAATATAGGTGAACTTTATGAAGATAAATATAATAGAATATGCCACTTTAATAATGCATTTAAAATTACATGGATTAGATGAGAAAAAAAGTATTGAATATGAATATATATCAGCCCCTTTAACAAATTTAGATAAATTTACTCTTTCTTATCTAAGTGCCCATGAATTTTTTAAACAAGAAAAAGAAAAGGTATTAAATGAGCTATCAAAAGAAAAAGTAATGGAAAAATACGATATCAAAATAGCACCTGTAGATATTGAAATGGAAAAAGTTTTTATTAAAACAGATGAGAAAAACCTCTGGGCTCTTTTTCAAAATATTTTATATAAAGAAGAGATGATAAATTTAGAAAATCTTATAAAACAAATGATGTTAAATGGAACATTATATAATGTCTACCTATGTGATAAAATAAGACAACAAAACCCCGAATATGAATCTATTTTTAATGGATGTGATGAACCATGGTTATTTGCAATAGAAGTAGCTTTAGATAACGAAAGTATTATAGAAAAGGTTTGGAATAGCTTAAAAAAACAAAAAAGATTTTATAGCATCATACGTTTTCTTTTAGTTTTAGAACCATTATCTACAATGGAAGAAAAGTTTAATAAAACCGTACCTTTAGTAGACAATCCATATAAAAAAGCAGAAGAACAAAATAAACGAAGTAGAAATATAATGCCTGAAATTAGAACACCATACAAAGAGGAATAATACATGAAATTAAGAATATTTTTATATAAAGCAGAAAATAAAAGCATTTACATAAAATGCTTTTTCTGTTATAATCTAGAGCGAGTATGAATTTACTCCTTGCTTTAAAGAAATTTTAAAGCCAAATAGACCATAAGGAGGTGTAGAATAATGAAAAAATATGAAATCATGTTTATCGTTAAATCTGCTCAAGAAAGTAGTGAAATTAAAGCATCTGCAGAAGCAATGAAAAAAATCATTACTGAAAACAAAGGCAAAGTTGTTGAATTTAACGAACTTGGAGAAAAAAAGTTAGCGTATGCAATCAAAAAAGAAATTAGCGGTTACTATTATGTAATGGTTGTTGAAGCTAATAATAATGCAATTAGTGAGCTTAATCGTAAAGCTTCTATTAACGAAAATATTTTAAGACATCTAATCATTAGATTAGACGAGGAGTAGAGAATGAATAAAGTAATTTTAATTGGTAGACTTACAAGAGATCCAGAAATGCGTACAACTGCAAGTGGTACAACAGTAACAAGATTTACATTGGCTGTTACTCGTACTTACCAAGATCAAAATGGGGAAAGAGGAGCAGACTTTATTAACTGTGTTGCATGGCGTAGACAAGCAGAAAATATTGCAAAATATTGTACAAAAGGGACCCAAGTAGCAGTTGATGGAAGAATCCAAACTGGAAGCTATGATGGACAAGATGGAACAAAGAGATATACAACAGATATCATCTGCGATAATGTTACATTTTTAGGTTCAAAAAATAGTGATAATACAAGTTATAGTGGTAACACAAATAATAACTATAATAACGAACCTCCACAAGATATGCCAACTTCAGACATATCTGAAGATCCATTTAAAGACTTTGGAGAAGAAATAGCATTAAGCGATGATGATTTACCATTCTAAGAAAGGAGAAAATTTAAATGGCTGAATTTCGTAGAAAAAAGAAAAAAATATGCCAAATGTGTGCAGGAAAAAGTGTTGATTACAAAGATGTAATGATTATTAATAAATATATAAATGAAAAAGGTAAAATCATGCCTAGACGTATGACCGGAGCATGTGCAAAACATCAAAGACATATTGCTGAACAAATTAAACATGCAAGATTTATGGCATTAATACCATTTGTTAAATAATGTATATTAAGCACTCAAATTGAGTGTTTTTTGTTTGAACTTTAAAGATTGCATTTTAATTGATTTATGTTAGAATAACTTTCGTGATGAATATGGACCGAATAAATGGCTATCGAATAATTGATGATTATAAGTATTTAACTCAAACGGAAGGCAACAGACATACGGTTTTAAAATTAACAGATGGAAAAATAGACCATTTTTTTAAAATGGTTGATTTGGCAGAACGATATAAAGAACTATTTTTCTCAATGCTTTTAAATGAAAGAGGAGTGGATACGGTTCAAATTGATTTTGCAAAGTATAATGGACAATTTGGAATTGTCTCTCCAAGCTATAATTTAAATAAAGAAGTAAAACCATTAAGTGAAATTATTGAACAATACAAAAATTTAGAAATGTATGAAAATAAAAAGGTCTTTAATGTAAAAACAGTAAATGAAATTTTATACTTATTTTCAATACAAGAAAAATGTGCACATACATCATTACAAAAAGAATTATTTTTTAAATTTATAATGCAAATCCTTTTAGGAAACAGTGACTTAAACTCTAATAATATTGAAATAATAATAGGTAACAGATTAACATTATCTCCTTTTTATGGTTTTGAAAATTGTGGTGTAATAGATTTGAAGGAAACTTCTTTTTATAATGGTTATATGTTTGGTTATAACCAAAATGCTGAAGACTTTGAATCAGCGGCAACTACAATTAAAAAATTGTTGCAAATTGGATCTAAAACAGAAATAGAAACCTTTAAAGACTGGTTAGAACATATGAAAGCCGCAAATACGAATAAAATTATTAAGATGAGTGAAGAAAAAATAGAAAAAAGAATACCTAAAGATATAAAATTGCAATTGGTGCGTGAATATAAAACGAATCTTCAAAATGTTGATTCTATAGTAAAAGGAAAATAGAAATTTCATTGATATATAAGACTTTTACATGTATAATAGGTAATGATTGGAGGAATAGGACAAAATGAAAGTTATCTTATTAAAAGACGTAAAAAAGCAAGGAAAGAAAGATGACATTTTAGAAGTCAGCGATGGCTATGCCAATAACTATCTTATAAAAAATAAGCTTGCTGTTCCGTATTCTAAGAAAAGTAAAGAAGTACTGGAAACAGAATTAGAAAATCGTCGTATTGATGAACAAAATGAAGTAGCTGCATGTAAAAAATTAGCAGCAGAACTAGAAAAAAAAGAGCTTATTTTTGAACTAAAATCTGGAAATTCTGGTAAAACTTTTGGATCTGTTTCTTCCAAACAAATCAATGAAGAATTAAAAAAATTTGGATTTAATATCGATAAGAAATGCATTCATTTAGATACTGCTTTAGATTCTTTGGGGATGCATTTCGTAGAGATAGAATTACATAAACAAGTAAAATGTAATATAAAAGTACATATAAAAGAAAAAAAGTAAGAAGGTGAAAGGTATGGCAGTAAAACAAATGCCCCAAAACAACGAAGCCGAGATGAGTGTCTTAGGTACATGTTTTTTAAGCAAACAAGCTCTTGAAAAAGTTTGTGAAGAAGTAGATGGCAGCATGTTTTACAATGATGCCAATAAAAAAATCTTCGAAGCTTTATTAGAACTATATAAAACAAATACACCTATTGATAGTACAACGGTAAAAGATGAATTAGATAAACAAAAAAATTTGAACGCTATCGGTGGTTTAGAATACATAAGTGAAGTCATTGATTCTGTAGCAACTATTGCCAATTTAGATTCTTATATCAAAATAATTAAAGAAAAATCGGTTCGCCGAAAATTAATTGATACTGCAACCGATATTATTACGGAAACGTATGAAGAAGAAAAAGACTTAGCATTAGTATTGGATGGCGCAGAAAAGAAAGTTTTAGATGTTGCTCGTGCAAGAACAACAAGCGAGTTTACTCCAATTAGTGAAGCTTTAAGGCATGCCCAAGAAAATTTAGAAAAGATGGCGAAAAACAAAAGCGCTATCACAGGGCTAGAAACGGGATTTTATGATTTAGATAAAGCAACGAGTGGGTTACATGAAGGAGAACTAATTATCATCGCCGCTCGTCCTGGTATGGGAAAAACATCCTTTGCTCTAAATTTGGCAACCAATGCAGCATTCACAACAGACAAAGCCATTGCTGTATTTAACCTAGAAATGAGTGCTGAACAATTAGTAAATCGTATGATTAGTGCCGTAGGAAGTATTGAAGGAGACAAACTAAAAACAGGGATGTTAAACCATACGGATTGGAAAAAATACAATGAAGCAATGAGTCAACTTGCAGATACAAATATTTATATTGAAGATAATGCATCAATTACTTCTGCTGAAATAAAAGCAAAATGTAGAAGATTAGCAAATAGTGAAAAAGGCTTGGCTTTAGTAGTAATCGATTACTTACAGTTAGTTACAACAGGTGGAAGAACTGAATCTCGTCAAGTAGAAGTTTCTGATATCTCTCGTGCATTTAAAACAATGGCCATGGAATTAAAAGTTCCTGTAATTGCTTTAGCACAATTATCACGTAATGCAGAACGACGTGAAACCAATCAACCAAGACTTGCTGATTTACGTGAATCTGGTTCTATCGAACAAGATGCCGATTTAGTTATGTTTTTAAATCGTCAAGACTATTATGAAAACAAAACTGCTGAAAATAAAGCAACCATTGTACCTGTTGATTTAATCATTGCAAAACATAGACGTGGTTCAACAGGCTTATTCCAAGTATTATTTGAATTAGATAAGAGTTGTTTTAAAAATTATTTAAAAACAGAAAAAGAAGAGGTATTTTAAAAAGGGTGATTCCATTTGAAAAAAAATGATTTAATAAAAACGATTATAATTACAAGTATTATTGGAATTCTTTTTCTAATTGTTGGAATAAGAGAACGTAATTATAATCAGGCTGAAAAAGTGTATCAAGTCTATTTACATGGCTATAAATTAGGATTAATTAAAAGTAGTGAAGAATTATATGCTTTAATTAATGAAGAACAAAAAGATATTAAAGATACTTATGAGGTATCTACCGTATACCCACCAAATGGTTTTGAAATCAAAGAATGTCAAACCTATAGTGAAAATATTATCAGTGCTAAAGAAATTTATGAAAAAATCAAAGACGAAGATGATTTTACAATAGAAGGATATACAATCAAAATTAAATTTGATGAAGAAGAAAAAGAAGATATCATATTGTATGTTCTAAATCGAGAAATATTTGAAGAAGCGATTAAAAGTGTAGTCACTGCATTCGTTGATGAAAAAGATTTTAAAAACTATATAAATAATGAACAAGAAGCCATTGATGATGTAGGTCAAATTATTGAAAAAATGTATTTTGAAGAAACAATAACGATTAAACCTTCCCATATTAGTGTAAATGAACAAATATTTACAGATGCCATCGAACTTACGCAATATTTGTTATTTGGTTCATCGAAAGAACAATCAAAATATACAGTAAAAGCAGGAGATACCATTCCTTCTATTTCTGAAGACAACAAATTGAACACCCAAGAATTTTTAATTGCAAATCCCAAATATAAAAATGAATCCAGTATTTTGGCTATTGGAGAGAAAGTAAATATTACCTTAATCAATCCCGTACTTACTTTAGTAGAAAATATTCATTCCGTAGAAGATATTGAGCAAGTTTATGATAGAGAAGTAGTATATGACGTAACAAAAAATATAAACTTTAATGAAGTAACACAAGCTGGAATTACAGGAATTTTTCGTACTACAAAGGATATACAAGTGGTAAATGGGGAACAAAATCAAGGTGTTGAAAAGATGAACACTGTCACTATTCGTGAAATTCAAAATGAAATTACAACAAGAGGTGGTTCAAGACCAACAGGAAATTACGTCGATAATGGAAAAATATGGGGATGGCCAACGAATCGTCCATATGTTATCACTTCTGGGTTTGACTGGCGTTGGGGTTCTTTCCATAACGCGATTGATATTTCTGGAACCGGTTTAGGATCTCCAATCTATGCCTCACGTGATGGTGTAATTGCTGAAACCAATAGAATTTGTCCAAATATAGGACATTATAGATCTACATGTGGAAATACATATGGAAATTACGTAATCATCGACCATAAAAATGGCTACTATACAATCTACGCCCATCTTTTACAAAATGTAAATGTAAAAGAAGGGGATACCGTGACTCGTGGTCAAGTGATTGGGTTTATGGGAAGTAGTGGATCTTCTACAGGTACTCACTTACACTTCGGCGTTTCAAAAGGATTCCCTAACCAAGGAACTTGGTTAAACCCATGGAGTTTGTTCAGATAATGCGTGTTGTAGTATTAGCAAGTGGTTCCGAAGGAAATGCCACCTATATTGAAACCGAAGAAACAAAAATTTTAATTGACCTTGGAAAAAATGCCAAATATATTAAAGAAAAATTAGAAAGTATAAATGTATGTCCTCAAGAAATTAATTATATTCTAATAAGCCATACCCATAAAGACCATACGAGTGCTTTAAAAACATTTATTAATCGCTATAAAACAACCGTTTTATTAAGCCAGCAAATGTTTTATGAATTAGAGGAAGTTAAAGAATATGAAAATAGTATCATTTATGAAGAGGATATCTATTTAAAAGACATTAAAATAAAGGCGATAAAATCTTCCCATGATGCTCCTGATGCTAGAAATTTTGTGATTGAACATAAAGGAAAATCTATTGTTTACGTTACAGATACAGGATATGTAAATCGTAAATATTTTGAAATATTAAAAGATAAAGAAATTTATTTATTTGAAAGCAATCATGATATTGAAATGCTTTTAAATGGCCCTTATCCAAAATGGTTAAAAACACGTGTTGTGGGAAGCTACGGGCACTTATCCAATAAAGATTCTTCCTTTTATCTAAGTAAGTTAATTGGAAGCCATACCCAAAAAATAGTGTTAATGCATCTAAGTCAAATCAATAATACCGAAGAAAAAGCATTGGATATGATTCATGAAACTTTCAAAGAATATAATATAGAATTTGATAATATCACTTGTGCCAAACAATCGGAGATTACAGAGGTAACCGTATGATAAAAATAATATGTTTAGGAAAAATAAAAGAAAGTTATTTAATAGATTTAATTGACGATTATCTAAAGAGGATTAGAAAATATCATAAAATAGAGATCATTGAATTAAAAGATGAAGATAGTCTTTTAAAAGAAGAACAGAGTATTCTTTCCCATATCCAAACAAAAGATTATATAATTACATTAGAAATAGAAGGAAAAGAACTTTCAAGTACAGAATTTGCAGAACTCATTTCGAAAACATTTATTAACTATAGTAATATTACCTTTATTATTGGAAGTTCTCTAGGACTTTCACCCAAAATTAAAGAAATGAGTAACTTCCATTTATCCTGTTCAAAACTAACTTTTCCTCATGGGTTATTTCGTGGCATATTATTAGAGCAAATCTACCGAGCTTTCAAAATTAATAATAATGAAAGTTATCATAAATAATATAAAAGGAAGTAGAATATGAAAAAAATGAATAAAGAACTAAAAAAATTATTAATCATTTTAGGCTTGTATTCCCTAGCAGATGGAATTATCTATATTTTTCAAGAATTATGGATGGCGGAGAATAATTTATCTGTTGGTACAATCAGTACCGTATTTAGCTTATGTGCTATATTATCCGTCTCTGTCATATTCTTAAGTTCAAACCTAATAAAAAAAGAGAAACTAAAAAAATTTGCAAGCAGTTTGTTTTTAATAAAAGCAATTGTAATGTTTATGTTATTTATTTTAAATCACTCAGGTTTAAATATTTTAATTAAATTTTTAATTATGCTCGATTATGTAATTGATGTTGAACTCTGGGCTTCTTTATATCCTTTAATAACATTAATAAAAAAGGATGACAAAATCTATGCCATTAGAGATTTCATATATGACGCTTGTTACTACGTTGGTGTATTTTTAACGGGTATTTTACTTGGAAAAAGTATAGGTCTTTTACAAATCGATTATAATTTTTATATATTAATTGCCTGTATAATAACATTTATTAGTTTCGGAATCCTACATAAAACAGATTTAGATAAGTATGTAAAAAAAGAAAAGAATAAAACGACAATAAATGCCTTACAATCGATAGTAAATAAAATGAAAACAGATAAAATATCAAGAATGTATTTATTATATGTTTTATTTGGAAGTATATCCTATAGTTGTATCACGGATTTAAAAGTGCTTATTTTAGTAGAATATTTACACTTTTCAGCATCCGCCATATCAAATTACAGTATTATTTTAGGAATTGGAGCTGTTGCAGTTGGTGCTTTAGTTATGGAAAAACTAACTTGTAAGAATAACTATATCAACATTCTATTAAAATATGGAACAAGATTGTTTCTATACATATTAACATTCATTTTTAGTAATAAATTATTTATTTTAATTGCTTTTATTTTTATATTTTTAAGTAGTGATGCCTATACGCACATTACAGATGCCCCTTATGTAAATCGCTATAACAACGATGAACAATTAGCTTTTAATAATTTAAAAGAAATGGTGGATTATATTGCTACAAGCATTGGAATATTTTTATGTGGAATTGCTTTGAACTATGGAGTAAGATACATCTTTTTAATCGGTAGTATATTTATTGCCATTCAAATCGTTTTTGCTTTCTATGCACTAAATTTAAGAAATCAAGAAAGTAGTGATAAAAATGTTGAATAATGATTGGGACGAAGTCTTAAAAATAGTTTTTGAGGGAGAAGGATTTAAGAAATTTTATAATATTGTAGAAAAAGAATACAATACAAAAACAATTTTTCCTCCTAAAGATTATATTTTTAATGCATTAAAGTTAACACCATATAAAAATGTAAAAGTAGTAATTGTTGGACAAGATCCGTATCATGGAGTAGGTGAAGCACATGGACTTTCTTTTTCCGTTCAAAAAGGAATAAAAGTTCCTCCTTCCTTAAAGAATATCTATAAAGAATTAGAAAGTGATTTGGGCATCCCACCTTATCCAGAAGGAGACTTAACGAGCTGGGCTCGTCAAGGAGTACTGTTATTAAACGCTGTTTTAACCGTGGAGAAAGATAAGCCGGCAAGTCACAGAAAACTAGGATGGGAACGTTTAACAGATTATATTATTAAAACATTAAATAATAAGGAAGAACCAGTTGTATTTATTTTATGGGGAAACTTTGCGAAAGAAAAGAAAGTACTGATTACAAATCCAAAGCATCTAGTAATCACTTCTGCACATCCAAGTCCATTTTCTGCAAATTATGGTTTTTTTGGAAGCCGACCATTTTCCAAAACAAATGACTTTTTAATCAAAAATGGAATTACACCAATTAATTGGGATTTACGAAATAATATATAATTTTTTATATCAAACGAAGGGTAAAATAGAAACTTCGTTTTTTTATTTAAACAAAACTTAATTCAAAAAAATAAATATGTGTTATAATATTTAATAAGTTTTTCGGGGGAATGGATCTATGAGTCAGAGAATTTGGACCAAAGAAGAAGATGAATATATAAAAAACAATTTTGGAAACAAAACTTTTAGTGAAATGGCAGAACACATTGGATGTGCAATAACTACAGTGCAAAACAGAGCAAAAGTTCTAGGCTTCGAAGTAGAAAAGAAAACAGTAAGAAGATGGACAACAGAAGAAATAGATTTATTAAAAATAATGGCTCCAAAATATTTAAATAAAACGATTGCAAAAAAACTTGATAGATCCCTACAAGAAGTGAATAAAAAAGCCAGAGAATTAGGAATTGAGTTAATTTTTAAAAGACCTATATGGAAAAAATGGAAAGTAAAATTTTTAAAAGAAAATATTAACAATTTATCATTAGCTCAGATTCAAAAAGAGTTAGATGTACAATATTATCAAATTATGGATAAACTTGATGAACTTGGTATTGCATATGAGAATGACTTTTGGAGTGAAGAAGAGATAAACATTTTAATTGAATTATCTAATAAAGTATATATAAAGGAAATTGCTAAAGTTTTAAATAGAACAGAAGGAGCAATTCTCACAAAAGCAAATAAAATGGGATTAGATTATATTACATTAAAAAAAGCTTATACGGAAGAAGAACTAAAATATATAAAAGATAATTGGGGCATTGTTCCCGTTACTGATATGGCAAGAAATTTAGGTGTAAGTAGAATAATGATTCAAGCCCAAGCAGATAAAATGAATCTTCCAAAGTTAGGTAAGAATCCATATAAAAAATGGACAGAAGAAAAATTAGCGAAATTAAGCAATTTAGCAGCTAAAAAATCTGTCACTGAATTAGCAAAATATTTTAAAACAACAAATGATGCCATAACAACAGTAGCTTATGTAAACGGAATACAGTTAAATGATGATAAAATACATTGGACGGAAGAAGATAATGCATTTTTAAAAGAATTAGCAAAGACTTTGGATTTATCAGAAATAGCAACTAAAATGAATAGAACTACTTCTGCTGTTCGTTTACAAGCAGAAAGACAAAACCTAAAGTTACTACCAAATAAAAAATTTGCCGAAAGTGTATGGACAGAAGAAAATACAAAAGAATTAAAAACGCTAGTAGAGGAAGATAAATCTTTATTAGAGATTTGTAGTTTAATGAATAAAAAAGATGCTACAGTGGTAAAAAAGGCGAAAGAGTTAAATATAGATATAAAACAAGAAGAATACAGAAAGTGGCCTGAAGAAGAAATAAATCGCTTAAGAGAACTATCGAAAACGAAAAAAATAAGTGAATTAGTTAAAGAGTTTAATCGTTCAAGTAATTCAATTAAAGCAATGGCAAAAAAATTAGGCATTACTTTAATAAGTGATAGAAAAAATTGGACAGAAGAAGAATTTGAACTTTTGGAAAAGTTAACGATGGTTGATAAGAAAACTCCAAAAGAAATAGCAGAAATCCTTGGAAGAACGGAAGATGCAGTAATTATTAAAATAAATAGAAGAGGATTACAAATTCAGACAAATGACAAAAGGTTTTGGACAGAGGAAGAGGAAACTTTATTATCTGATTTATGGGGCACAAAATCGTTTGAATATATTGCTAAAAAATTAAATAGAACTGTATCATCAATTAAGAATAAGGCCTTTCTTTTAGGATTAGGTTCTGCCATGGAAAACAATTATAATGGTCTAACCATTAGAGATATTAGTGATTTGTTAGGAATAGATATAAATACAGTAAGTGTTGGTTGGGTCAGTTTAGGGCTTAAGTACCAAGTTCAAACAGTCACGAATGCAAAAAGTTATAGATATGTAGAAATAAAAGATTTATATGATTTTTTAGAAGCCAACCAAAATATATGGGATAGTAGAAATCTAGAAAGAAATATTTTAGGTGCTGAACCTGAATGGTTAAAGGAAAAAAGAAAAAAAGATGAGCAAGAACAAGACCGGGGGGGGGGGTAGCCGATTAAATTTAACTCGGCAACAATTAATACTTGCTCGAAAATTTTTCTTAGAATTACAAGATGCAGCAGAAATAGATAAAGAATCATCTATTGAAGACCAAAGTCCACAATCAAGAGGTAGAAGAAAATGAAGCAAAAGTTTTATTGGACGGAAGAAAAAATAGAACAATTAAAAATTGTTTGGAATACAAAATCTTTATATAAGATTGCTGCAGATTTTCATACGACAGAAGAAACGATAAAACAAAAAGCGAGTGAAATTGGTTTAGAAGAATATAAAAGTAATCGTTGGACAAAAGAGGAAGAACAGCTTCTTCGTGAATATGCAAAAAAATATGTCACAAAAACAATAGCCAAAAAATTAGGAAGAAGTTATTTGGCTATTCAAAAAAAAGCAATCAAGTTAGGCATTGAATTACATTCATCCCCTAATCCATGGAAAAAATGGATGATAGATTACTTAAAAGATAACATTAATAAACAACCTATAGGTCAAATAGAAGCAATGATTGGATTAAGTTATCGTACAATACTAACAAAATGTAAAGAACTAGGAATTGAATACAAAAAAGAAAATTGGACGGAAGAAGAAATAAATATTTTAAGAAAATATGCAGATAAATGTCATTATACGGAATTAACGAAAGTATTACCAAATAGAACACTTGGTGCTATCACTGCAAAAGCCTATGAATTAGGGATTAAAACGATTTCTAACTATACAAAACTAGAGGATAAACAAATCGAATATATAAAAGAAAATTGGGGGAAAATACCTGCTACAGAAATAGCAAGAAATTTAAAAATTAGTATTGGCGTTTTAAATAGGTATAAAAAAGAATTAAATCTTCCAAACACAGGACAACAAAAAAAGTGGACGGAAGAAATAATAAATAAGCTTAGAAAAGATGCTAAAACAAAAACTAGAAATGAACTAGCCAAGAAATATAAAACATCCCCTGCGCAAATTTCTACAATAGCTAGAAAAAATGATATTAAATTAATAGATTCAAAAATTGTATGGACTGAAGAATTAGTAAGTCGTTTAGAAAAACTAATAGACCAAGAATTAGGAATAAGTGAAATTGCCAAAGAAATGAATATGAAAACGTATGCAATCAGAGAGCAAGTTAGAAAAATATGTGGGGATAATTTTGTGAATCCAAGTTCTAAAGTCATGAGATGGACAAAGGACGAAGTGAATCAATTAATTCGTTTATCAAAAACGTATACAATGGAAGAAATAGCAGAAATGCTTAACAAAACAGAAAGACAAGTATATAACAAATTAGCAAAGCTTGGGATTTCAATCAATAAAAATAAAAAAAATGTATGGACAGAAAAAGATACCCAAATATTAATCAATTTACATGATAGTTATGAACTTCATCTTATTTCAAAAGTTATGAAGAAACCTGAACCTAGCATTCGTGAAAAGGCGAAAGTTTTAGGCTTAGAGCTAAAATTTAAAAATAAAACAAGATGGACATTAGCAGAAGAGCAATTATTAAGGGAATATGCGAGTAATTATACAGTAAATGAAATTGCTTATCTTTTAGAACGTACGACTTCATCCGTGAATGGAAAATTGAGATACATGGGAATTAAAGCTCTTCCAAGTTTAAAATTTTGGACACCGGAAGAGGAAGAAGAACTAAAAAGACTATCAAGTGATTTATCAATAGAAGAAATAGCAAAAAAAATGAATAAATCTTATGAATCGATTAGGGAAAAGCTATATCATCTGGGAATAAAAGCAAAAAATTATTCTAATAAAAGATGGACACTGGAAGAGGAAGAGCAATTATTAGAATTATTAACTTCTTATTCATCATTTGAAGTTGCTGAGATTCTAGAAAGAAGTGAAGAAGCAATCATTGTGCATGCAATAAGTCTAGGATACATGATTGATGTAAAACATAGGAAGTGGACGAAAGAAGAAGAAACGCAGTTATCTGATTTATGGGGATCAAAATCAATAGAAAGTATTGCTAAAATCCTAAATAGAACAGAATCTTCTATTATAAATAGAGTACATGTTTTGGGACTTGGATCACAAATAGAAAATAATTATGATGGACTTCGAATTCAAGAAATTGCAGATATATTTCAAGTGAATAGGAATGTTATTTTAACATCATGGGTGAGTTTAGGGTTAAAAATAAGTTTTAGAAAAAGATCAAATCAGAGTATATATTCTTATGTTCAAATAGATGACTTATATTCATTTTTAGAAGTAAATCAAAACATATGGGATAGTAGAAATTTAGAGAAAAATATGTTAGGAACAGAACCCGAGTGGTTGAAAGAAAAAAGAAGGAAAGATAAATCATTATCGCCTAATGCGTTTAGGTTAGAAAACTTAACCAAACAACAATTATTATTAACTAGACAATATTATTTAAATGCAAAACAGGTGAATGAAAGTGTAGAAAATAGTGAAGGTACAGCAGATCCTATATTAATTAGAAAAAAAGAACAAGAAAAAGAAGATTGTAATAAAAATAGAGAATTATAGATTTATTTGTATCAACTGTTTAATAAACTTAATGACTAAGAAGGTGTCAATTATATGCGAGGACAAGCACATGAATTTACCAAAGAAGAAATTAAATATATAGTAGATAATTGGGGAAAAGAATCGCCTCATAGTATGAAAAAGAAATTGGGTTGTACTTGGTATGCGATTAGTAAAGTAGCTACACTTCATGGTCTTGAACTTCCTACATCGAATAAATGGACGGAAGAAGAAATAAAACAAGCAGAAGATCTATTTAAAACTGGTAAGAATTATTTAGAAATAGCCAAAACAATAAATAGGAGTGAATGGGCAGTTGCTAATTTACTTAGAAACATGGGCTATAGTTATATGCTCCCACAATTTTGGAAAGAGGAAGAACTAAAATATTTAAGAGAAAATTATGAAAATATGACTTATGCAGAAATAGCAGAGGCATTAGGAAGAACAACAAAAGCAATTGGTGCGAAAGCAGAAGAACTAGGATATCAAAAAAGATTAAAAAGAACAAAAAATAAAGGTGGCGAAAGCAATGGCTAAAAGATTAAACTTAGAAGAAACAGAAAAATGTTTAAGAGCATGGAGAGAATGCCAAGACGAGAATGCTTTATTACTATTAGTTACTTGTAATGGAGGATTAATTACACATATTGCAAAAAGAAATTTAAAAGATGGACCCACTTTTGAAGATTTATTTTCCGCGGGAAAGGAAGGATTAATAAAAGCAATAGAAAATTTTAATTACAATGAATATGGAATTCAATCCTTTAGTTCTTATATATCTCATTATATAGAAGGATATATACTAAGGGAAAAACAAAGATTTACTAAACATAATCATGTATTAAGTTTTGAACAGCCCATTGGACAGAATAAAAATGGCGATGAAATGAGAATAGAAGATATAGTGGGTACAGATGCTGAGCAATTAATAGAAAATGTTATATCCGAAATGCAGATTGATATTGTACGCGAAGCGTTGCAATGTTTAACCTCTAAAGAGCAACAAATCATTTTATTGCGCTATGGTCTAGATGAAACCTACAGGAAAACACAAGAAGAAGTGGCACAAATACTTAATTGCTCGCAAGCACAAATTGCTCGAATCGAACAAAAAGCCCTAGTAAAAATGAGACATCCTAGAAATACAAGAAAACTGAAAGATTTTATAGATGAGTAAACTGTTTTGATGAGGTGTAATAGAATAAAAAAATCTATAATTTAAAATCATTATAGATATCATCGGTCATATCTTTTCCATCAAAGAAAGCACTTATTTTAAACTTATGAACTTTAGCTACAATATTAGAAGGAAATTTTCGAATAAGGCCATTTAGTTCATTTGTATTCTTGTTATAAAAACTTGTAACGGCAGTAATTTTTTCATCAGAAACTTTAATAGAAGCAAAAATTTCTTTTAACTCTTTATTGCTTTGCAATTCGTGATAGTCGTCCTTAAATTTATTTAATATGTTAAATGCTTCCTTTAACTTGCGATCCATTAAAAAATTAGTAACTTGTTTATTTTTTAGTTGAATGTATTCCTTAAAATATTCCTTGCCGTCATTTAAAGTTGATTTCACAATATTATCTGCTCTTACCAAAATATCGTAGCGACCTCTTAATGTTTCATCTATTAGCCCTTCTGCCTGCTCTATCTTTGTTTTTAAATATTGCATTTTATTATAATACATAATATAGACAATTCCACCTATAGATAGAACAATAATAATTAACAATAAAATATAAAAAAAACTCATAAAACTTCACCTTATTCTTTAAAATATTATATCATTGTTTTCTAAAATTTTTAATACCTAATTCTTCATGCTATAATAATTTACAGAAAAGAGGAATAAAATGAAAATAAAACAAATTCCTGTTGGTTATTTACAAGCCAATTGTTATATACTTGTGAAAGATAACCAAGCAATTATTATTGATCCAGGAGAGGAAGCAGAAAAAATTGAAAAACATTTAGAAAATTTAGAAGTAATAGGTATTTTACTTACACATTCTCATTTTGACCATATTGGTGCCCTTTCTTATTTTGAAAATAAATTTCATATAAAACATAATGAACCAATTCAAAATTTTACTTACGAAGTTCTAAAAACACCAGGACACTCCAAAGATTCAGTAACTTTTTATTTTCCAAATGCAAAAGTGATGTTTACAGGAGATTTTTTATTTAAAGGAACCATTGGTCGAATGGACTTACAAGGCGGAAGTGAAAATGAAATGAAAGAAAGCTTAGAAGAAATTTCTAAATATCCAGACGATATTGTAATTTACCCAGGACATGGAGAAAAAACAATGCTTGGAGAAGAGAAAAAATTGTTTACATATTACTTTTAAATTATTAATTAGTTTATAATAGTGAATTGCTAATAGTAAAGAATTTCAAAGAGAAACAAGAATCATGCGGTTCTTGTTTTAAAATGTCTTTTTTTATTTCGTTTAAAACATTCATGACTTGACTATGCTATTGCCTATAATAGCATTAAAAAGTATTGACAATTTGCGAAATATTTGTATAATAAACGAACAAAAAAAGGAAATAGAATGAATTATGAAAACAGAAAGAGGAGGGGAATGGATGAAAAAGAAATTAAATTTATCAGAAATCAATATGGACTTTAAAAAATTTAGAAAAAAATTGTTTATGCTAGTGTTGAGTAGTTCTCTTTTATTAACTGGATGTGCAGGTGCTTCAGATGGAGAAGTAGATACAGCAAAAGAACAGGAAATGGACATTGACATTGATCAATTAGTGGAAGAAAAAGTAAATGAAAGACTCAATGACATATTAGAAGAAATTGAACAAGACCAAGAAGTAAAAGACGAAACGAGTTCAAAAGAAGAGGATACAGAAAATACTACCGATTTAGATGATTTGTATGATTATATTGAAGCAGATTTATCAAACTTTAAAGGAGATTCTATCAAAGCTTTATTAAAATCGATAAATCTTCCCTATGATTCTGACTTTAGAACCCAATTAGCTGTTTTGTACAGTGTTGTTGATAATGAAAAGGCTTATAAAAAAACAGCAGAACAAAATACTCTTTTAGTAAATGAAATTTTAGAGCAAGGTATAATTTTAGTTATTAATAAAAACGATAAAACAATTGTAGGATGTAAAAATCCATATAAAGAAAAAATAATTTTTATTAACCCTAAAGCAATAAACAAAAACAATAAGCAAACTACAAGTTCAACATTAGATTCTAATATAACTACAACAAATCCTCCAGTAGGAAATAAGCCTGCTCCTAATGGGAACCACAATGATAATTCTTCAGTAGAGAACGATTCTCATAAGAAGGATGAAGGTGATACAAATCAACATGAACATATATTTTCAGTATATGTAAGTAGTACGTACAAAAGTGGAGACCAACATATAGCAACATACAAATGTCCAAAGGATGGAGCAACGACAACAAAAACAGAAAAATGTAGCAAGAAAACAAAGAAGGAAAATGGATATACAATAATTTATTGTACAAAATGTAAGTATGAATTTTCCAGGGTGCAAGATGAGCATGTAGATAATTTTGTAGGAACAGGAAGCTATCAATACAATGGAAATGGTACACATTCAGAAATTTTAGAATGTTCTTGTGGAAAAACAATCCTTTCCCCTTCTAATGAAATATGTACTAAAGATGAAGGAACACTAAGCGAAGATGGTACAAAGAAAATTTATAAATGTATTGTCTGTGAAGGTGTTTTAGGAGAAGATCTTGTTCATACTCATAGCGCGGATCATACAGAACAAGAAGGATGTACAATTTATAATGTCTGCTCTTGTGGAGAAAAATTAGGAATAGTTGAAACGAAACATACGAGTGCAGGCATAGTAAAATCTGCATATAATCAACAAGAATATGTAGATTCAGGAGATAATGATATATGCTATACCTATACGGAAATTTGTTCTGTATGTGGTGAACTTATATCTTCAGGAGAAGAAAAACACAATTTTGGAAATGCAGTAATTCTTGAAGGAGATAGAAGATATGAAAAAGAAGAAACTTGCACAAAAGGATGTGGATCTAAAAAATACACTTCCAGATCTTCCGCTAGAAATACTTCTTTAAAAGCAGATTACAGAGAATTATTAAAAAATTATAGTGAACTACTAAATTGTATAAAAAAGGAAGGATATGTAAATAGTGAATTTATCCCAGCTGACGGAATTACATTACTTTTAAAACCAAAAGAATAAACGTCCCTGCGTTTAGGAGGATAAAAATAATAAAAAGAAAGCGGTGAAAGAAATGAAAAAGGGTGACAAAAAATGGTACAAATCTTATTCTAATTGGTTACTCTTAATTGCTTGTACTATACTAATTTTTATATTAGTAATAAATGTAAGTATTATGATGCAAGCCAAAAAAGATGAAGATAAAGTACCCAGTGTGTTTGGCATAAAACCATTTATGGTTCTGTCAGGATCGATGGAAACAGAAATACGAATTGGAGACTTAATATTAACCCGAGTTGTGGACCCAAGTACTTTAAAAGCAGATGATATTATTGCTTTTAGAGATGCAGAAGGAACTGTTACTACACACCGAATTATCGATATAGTAGTGCAAGAAGGAGTTACTTATTTCATTACCAAAGGCGATAATAATAATTCCCAAGATAGAAACTTGGTTGAATATAAGGACGTAGAAGGGATATATATAGGTCGCATTCCAGGATTAGGTTCAATAATGAAAAGTGTATCAGAGCCAACTACAATTATGGTGATTGTTATAGGAATAACCATTATATTTGTAATTGGATTTATGATATCGAATCGTAAACAACAAGAAAAAGATAGAGAAGAATTCTTGGAATACAAAAGAAAAAAAGAATTAGAAGAGCAAGAAAGAAAAAATAAAGAAGTTCAACCAAAAATGGGGCCAATACTTAGAGGAATTCTAAGACCAACAGATATGCCATTACTAAAAAAAGAAAAAATAGAAGAACAAAAAGAATATGAAGAGTTTTTAGAATTTAAAAAGATGAAAGAACAACAGAAAAATCAAAATTCTAAAGAGGAAGATGAAGCCATCGAAAAAGGCTTAAAATAGTTGTAAACCGTCTTTAAGACGTTTACATAAATTTGGAAGTCTACATAACTTCCTAGAACATAGCCTAGTAGGTTATGTAAGATAAATAAAATTCAAAATGGGGGAGGTGAAACAATGAACAAAAAATTTACTGTATTAATTGGCTTATTAATGGCTGTTGCCATTACAAGTTATTCTGTAAGCGGAACTTATGCTAAGTTTACGGAAGATTTCAATGCTTCATCATCTGCTGATATCGCTATATGGGACATTCAATTTGTTGATGGAGAAGGAAATGCTTCTAAAGAATTTGTTTTTGATTTATTCAAAACAGTAAAAGATGATGCAGGAACTTTAATCAATACCACACACTCATCTACTACAACTGAAGGTGAAGGCGATGCTGCTGTAACAACAACGACGGAAACAAATGTGATTGCTCCAGGTACTTCTGGTTCATTTACAATTAAAATTAAGAATAATTCAGATGTAAAAGCGAAAGTAGATAACATTACACTTTCAGATGATAGTGGAGATATTAATATCCAATATAGCTTAGGTGACGGGAATTGGGCATCTGATTTAAGTGAATTAGATATGAGTGCTTATAAAACGGTAATGAATACAAATGGTGCAACAGTAGAAATTCCAGTTTACTGGAAATGGGCTTATGAAACAGGAGAAACTGCTGATGCAATTAAAACAAATGATGCAAAAGATACCAGTGTTGCTGGTACATCTATTAAAGTTGATGCAACAATTACTGTTATTCAAGCAAAAACGACTACTGATTAAGCAACGAAAATGGAAGTTATTTAACTTCCAAATAAGCTTATGAATATTCATAGGTTTATTTAGAACTTAAATAATAGAAAGAAAGGAGTACTGATATGAAAAATATAAAAAGTAAAAATGAATCTAATGAAGAAAAAGAGAAAAAGAAAATCATTTTATATATAATGATTATTATTATCATGCTTCTTTTATTAATTACGAGTTGTACTTCTGGTTTACTTGGTAAAATTGGTGATTTATTTCGAAATGAAGGAAATTATACCATTGATAATGATACAAATGATAAAGAAGAAATAGTAAACCAAGATTTGAAGTTTGATAGTGACCAATTTGAAATGTCTATTACGGATGCAAATTTAAAAATAAGTTTTTCTTATGAAAATATAAATCCAAGTACCTTTACTTGTACAACAAGCGATGCCAATATTGCTACTTGTTATGTGCAAGATGGCTATGTAATTGTGAATCCTAAAGCAATAGGAGAAGTATCTATTTATTTACAAACAATTACGAATGGAAAAATATATAAAGCAAGTGCCAAAGTGACAATTCTAGAAGGAAAAAGAAAAATAGAATTATCAACTTCTTCTGGAACGATTTATTTAGAAAGCAGTAGAACAAAGTACATATCATTTCATTTAGTGGGTCTTACAGGAGATGTTACAGCTACATCTAGCGATGAAAAAATAGCTACAGCAACGATTGAAAATGGTGTATTAAAAATAACAGCTTTAAAAAAGGGTAATGCGACGATATCTTTAACTTTATTATATAATCATCAGACCTATACTGCTGATTATAAATTAACCGTTTTGGAAGGCAAAAATCCAAATGCTATTTCGAATGTAAATAATACTGGATCTTCAAATATTGAAAATACAAATAACTCAATTCAATCGAATGATAGCACATTACATCTTTTGAAGTCGAATAGAGGAACTTTTTCTCAAATAGGGAATAGTTATTATCTTGGTGTAGGAGGATTTACATATAGTATAAATTTAACACCTACTCTTTCTAATGCAAAAGCAAATATGTCTTGTACTTATAAAAGAGCAGATAAAGAAAATTATGAAGCGATTAATTGTTTCCAAAAATTAAAATTAAAAACAGGAGACAATAAGGTAATTATTACAGTAGTATCCGAAGATAAAACAAGCACAAGTACTTATACCGTTACAATAAATAAAGCTTATTCTAGTAAAAATTATTTAAAAGATATTTCTATAAATGGAAAAACAATTTCTGGTTTTAACAAACAAATAACTACTTACGAAGTAGAAGTGGATAATTCAACGAGTGTAATCGACTTTTCTGTAACTCCTTGGAGTAAAAAATCTCATATTACTTATACTTATAATGGTGTAACAATAAGTGATGTAAGCAAATTAACCTTATTAGAAGGTCCAAACATTTTAAAGATTCATGTTACAGATGTGAAAGGGAATACAAGAGCTTACCAAGTGATTGTAAATCGAAAGAAAACGGATAACAATACATCTGATAGTTATCTTAAAGATTTGCTATTAAAAACCACAACCATAACAAATGTCGAGAATATCTTAGATTTTGGGTTTGATTCACATACATATGAATATAATCTGAGCGTAGCTTACGAAATTGAAAAAATTAGTTTAACTGCTACTCCAAGTGATAATAAGAATACAAGTATTTTATATACCTATACTTCTAATGGAACTACGCATACAAGTACAGAAAATTCTTTAAATAATCTAGTTTTAGACTGTGGACTGAATGAAATCGTAATCACGGTTACAAATAATGGTAGTACAACAAATTATAAAGTGAATATAAATAGGGAATCTCCTAGTAAAGGCAACATTTTAACAAATCTAACGATAGATGGATTTGAATTAGATCCAGCATTTGCTAGTGATACTTTAAACTATAAAGTAACTGTTCCAGAAAATACCACAAATATAACTGTAAAAGGAACCTCACCTCTTGGTACAACAATTACTTATAATGGTAGTGAAAATGGAACAATAACATTAAAGGATGGAAATAATCAAGTAATTGTTAAAGTAACGGATGCTTATGGTTTTACAAGAGAATATGTAATTGATATTTTTAAAGAAGCCAAACATTTATCAAGTGATACCTCAATTCAGTCTATCTTAGTTAGTGTCCCAAATGAAACATCTCCACGTGTTATTACAACTACGAAAAAAACAACTGTTGCATCTGACATTGAAGAAGTTACATTAGTAGTCACACCAACAGATTATGAAAATGCTAAAGTGACATACAACGGATTAGAAAGTGGAGTTATTTCTTTAAATCCAGGAAACAATATTGTAACAGTAGTTGTAAAAGCACAAGACAATACAGAAGAAAGTTATAAAGTTACAATCTATAGAGAAGAAAAAACACCAATTAAACCTGAAGAACCAAAAAAAGAGATAGAAATTGTTTCTTCAGTAACGGAATGTTATATCGAAAAAGGATGCAGTATTCAATTTAAAGTAGTTGAAACGCTAAATGGTATTACCAATGTAATTACGAACGACGTTTTTGATGATATAGTAGTAAACCTAGATGCAAACATCGATTATAAATTGATACTTGACGAAGATACGGGAATTGTAGAATTACAACTTATACCAAAATCTTTAACGGCTTTAGGACCTGTAACAGTAGAATTTGGTATTCCAAGTGCTTTAGCTAGCCAAACAATTCATTTTAAAATTTCTGAAGAGTATACTTTATATACGAAACAAGACAGCTATACAATGAGCGTTACTCCAGATAGTACAGGAGAAAATAGTGGAACAAAAGATATTATATTATATACTAATTTGTTTAATGGAAACGTGGCATGGAAATATGAAAATAAAATATTAACAATATATGATGTGGATAATCCACTGACTAGAGTTGAAGTGAGAGTAGAGGATCCAAAAAATTTAATTAGTAAGGTTGAATATAAAGATTCGGAAATGGGTCCAACAAGTTTAGCTATAGCAATTACAGCCACAAATGGAGGAAATGCACAATTAAAAGTGAATGGCTATGTAAAAGGAATTGATATAAATAAAGAATTCACTATTGATTTAATCATAACCCAAGAATACATTGTTCACTTAATTGCAAACGGTGGATACTTTGATATCTACAATAAAGAAGCTGAATATAGTTTTAAAAAGAAATCAGGAGAAATCATTGATTTAGCAAAATATATTCCATTTAAAAGTGCTGATGATGCAAATTGTAACTATTTTGAATTCTTAGGATATAGTGAAAATCCATCAGATCAAAGTGCGTCGTATACAAAAGAATTTACCGTGACTGGAAATACAAATTTATATGCGATATATGATAGTATTTCCAAACCAACACCAGAGGACATGGTATTTAAAACGATTTGGGTAGATCCAAATATATTTGAAAATAAAGAGGCAAAAGAATTATATGGTAAAAATAATTTAATTTATCCTGGGGCACACGGCTATTATTTACTTAATTTTGAAAATACAACAGAAAATGATATTAATATTGTCGGTTTCACTTTAGCAGAAAATACCGTTTGTGTAGAAAAAGGTTGTCTAAATATGGGATATATTATTAAGTACTCTCCTAAAAACGATAATAATTATACGTATTATCTTGTGAAAGATCAAAATAATATAGAACCATTAGATAATTATAGATATAAACCTCAAAATTATAGAATTTTAAATGGCGGAAATATAAATACTAGAAATACTTTAGAAATTGAATTTGCCAAAAAAGGTTTAGAGAATATATTGATTGAAAAAGGAAACACTGTGACCATATCTCTATTCTGGGAATGGATAGATAGTGATATAGATACTGCTATAGGAAAGAAAGCTGCAACATCAAACGAAGAAGAAATTTATAATATTTATAGTTTGAGTTTAGGTATTAATTTTAAAAACGCAAATAGTTGCAGTACCAATAATAATGAATAAGAGGGGTTAAAATGAAAATCATAAAACGATTAGCAATAGCAATTATATCTTTATTATTAGTTTTATTACTAGTATTCAATGTTTATAATTATTTTTGTATCAGAATTTTAGGGAATGACTTAGCAACTGTGAATGGATATGGAGTTTTAGAAGTTATTTCTGGTTCCATGGAACCAACTATCCACATAGGAGATTTAATTGTCATTGATACAAAACAAGAAAGTTATCAAGCGGGAGATATTATTACATTTTATGATGTAGATGGCTCATTTGTCACCCATAGAATCATTTCTATAAATGAAGAAACGATGATTACAAAAGGAGACAACAACAATACAAGTGATGAACCAATCAGCGTAGATAAAATTGTTGGTAAATATGTGGTAAAAATAAATGGCTTTGGCAAATTTATCACAGTTTTAAAAAAACCCTTTGTTATGGGAATGATTTTGGTAATTGGGATTATGGTTTGCTGTTTAGTGAGTATAGATAAAAATAAAAATCAAATTTTAACAGAAGATGAAAAAGAATTTTTGAAATTCAAAGAAGAAAAAGAAGCAAATGCTAAAAAAGAAAAGGTGGAGTAAAAAATGAAAGGATTATTACAGAGTAAGAGATTTCGAAAAAATTTAGGAAAATGGTTATTCATGTATGCAGGAGTTATGTTACTTCTTACTACTGTAGTAACCTATTCCAAATATATGACGGGTTTGCAAAGTAGTAGCCAAACTTCTGCCGCAAGATTTGAACTTGCTATTAATTGTACGAGTAGCAACGGAAAAGAATGTGAGAAAGACATAGAGGCTTATGAAGTCACAAAGGAAGGCTTAGAATTTACTTATGTCTTTACCGTAGATGCAAGTAATATGGATGTAAAATCAAAATTGAAGCTCTTTACTTTTGTTGATGAGTCATTTAGCGTAGAGAATATTTCAAGGGAATACAAGGAGTGTGTGGAGACAGATACCACGCAATGTCCAAAAAATTTAGATAGCACAACGTATATTTTAGAGCCAATAGAATTACCAGGAGGATTAGAAGAGCCAACTTTTGAAATAAAAGTAAAATATACAGGATCATTAGATGATTTATCAGAAGAAGTGGACAATCCTACAGTTAAAGATGTTGTTGTTGTTGTGGGATATGCTATTGAACAAATAAGATAAAATATATATTTTAGATAAACATAACGGAGGGGGATTCTTATGTTGAGTGTCGAAAAAATAAAATATAATAAAAAGGTTTACAAAGTAATTATTTATACAATATTGGTGTTAAACATAATCAGTTTTGGAGTTTTTCCTAAGTCGCAATCAAAGTTTAAAGATGAAAAACTAAATGCCTATGTTTATTCAGCTTCACTTTATGCTCTAAAGAATTGGGAAGTGGAAGAAAAGACAGACACAGTAGAAATTACTTCTATAAAACTTATAGAAGATGATTCTCAGTATATTTCTGATATGAAGAATGCATTTTTTGAATACTCTATACAATCAGAAGAATATACACTTCATTATGAAGAAATAAATAAAACGATTCAATTTAAATGGGAAACTGTAAATCCTATTAATAATCAGATTTATGGAGAAGGTACATGTAATGTAATTCACTATCAAAAATCGAAAGATAATAAAGGGATTGTATTATGTAAAACACTCCAAGATGATAAGGATTATTTTGGAAAATATGGTATAAAGCTTACTATAACTGCACAAGATTCTGATGAAAAATTGGATTATAATGAATATAAAAAAATAATTACCAATTTAACCATCGAAGGAGAGAAATCTTATGGAGCTGGTGAATATCAAAGTATTGTAAATAATTCGAAAGATTACACAAAACTAATAATATTTAATCCTTATGATTGTAATACATTTAATCAATGGTTGATTGATTATGATTTAGAATATTATGCTCCAAGAGCATTTGAATCCTATAAAAATGATTTAAAAGAAAATGTTGGAACAGCCTCTATTTTTGATTTTAGAACCGAAATTGAGAAGTATATTTCTAAGCATGTAGATAGTTCAAGTTGTAATTTAATGAATTTAAACATTCCAGGAATAAGTTATGAAGAAATTGCTTATGAGGTGGAAGGATCCTCTTCAACAATCTTGCGTTATGTTTATACAATAGAAGATAATTTTATTGGATATGCAAGAACATATACACAAGAAGATACAACTGTGAAAAAAATGTATTTTACTACGAAAGATGGTAGAAGTTTTACAAAGGAAAATGACAATAAATGGCAAGATATATTTGAAGAATATTTAGATTATTTTGTTACATTAGGTTATTATTCAGCAGCTGATGCCTCAGAAATAGTAGACTATTTAAACAACAAAAATGCAGATGGTATCTTACATATATTAAAACAAACGGGAGTTAGCGATATCAAAGGGATAGAACACCTTTTTCAAACAGGCGAAGTTATACTAAATACTTCTATAATTGATGATTATATATATAATTTGAATCATAAAGAAGAAGGAAAATTAAGAGTAAGTATTTTAGGAACTAATATTCAATCAAAAACAAATATGTATCAAATATTCAAAGAAAATTTAGATACTTTGTACGGAGAGAAATATGCATCTGAAACATTAGAATCCTTATGGAGTTTAGCAAAAGATAATGTAAATCTTGCTAAAGGCGATGAAATATATGATGCAATTATTAGTTCATCTTTAGATGAAAACGGAGTATATATTGATAACATTACTGGTTTAGGTACAGATACAGGTAAGACATTTACTGCACATATTTATAGTGATGGAACGTATAACTGGTTTGAAATATTGCCAGCGGGCACTCGTATGGATGAAAATACAACAACATATACACTAAAACCTAGTAATTTTGCTGCATCCTTAACCCAATCAGATTACATATTATCGCAAATACAAATGTTAGATGCTTATTACAATATAGATGAACGTACCGAAATTAACAATGATATTACATACTTATTTGATGAAAATGAAGAATTAGTAGGATATATTCAAGTAGAATTAGACTACGATAGTGAGAGTGTCGTTAAAAAAGTTAATTATACGGCTTACATTGGAGAGTTTGATACAGAAGTAATAAAATCTCAAACCGATACGGAAAAGAGTAGTAACGCTACGAACCAAGAACTTCAGAAAGGATACACGCCGCAAAATATTCCTCTAAAAAAAGAGAGTACTTTGTTAAAACAAAATAACATACAAAAATAATACAAATAATTAAAAAGAATGAGACTAGCTTTAAAAATAATAATTTAAAATTTTTAATAGATAGAGAATCTCACTCTTTTTATATGCCGTTTTATAAAAAAATCATTCATTTCTGGTTTAAAAATGTCATACTTTTTCTTGACTTTCATATAGTATGAGTGATATATTAGTCATGGTTTTTAAATGTGGTTCTATGTCAGATAGAACTTAATTTAATTAAATATTTGATACACCAGGATGTGTGTTAATGAAAGGAGGACAATATGTCTACAATTAATCAATTAGTTACTAACAAAAGAAAAAAGAAAACTAGAAAAAGTAAAAGTCCAGTATTAAATGTCGGATTAAATACACTTGAAAGAAAACAAACAGTACAAAATAGTCCACAAAAAAGAGGCGTATGTACTCGTGTAGGAACAAAAACACCAAAGAAACCCAACTCAGCATTACGTAAATATGCACGTGTTAGACTTTCTAATGGAAAAGAAATCGACGCTTATATACCTGGAGAAGGACATAACTTACAAGAACATAGTGTTGTATTAGTACGTGGAGGACGTGTAAAAGACTTAATCGGTGTTCGTTATCACATTGTACGTGGTACACTTGATACACAAGGCGTTCAAGATAGATCTCAAGGTCGTAGTAAATACGGAACAAAAAAACCAAAAAAATAAAATAGATAAAGGAGGATAACAAAAATGCGTAAAAGAAGAGCAATTAAAAGAGATGTATTACCGGATCCCGTGTATAATTCTAAAGTAGTTACAAAACTAGTAAATCAAATTATGCAAGATGGAAAAAAAGGTACAGCTCAAAAGATTCTTTATGAAGCATTTGATATTATAAAAGAAAAAACTGGTGAAGAACCAATGGATGTTTATAATAAAGCTTTAGAAAATGTTAAACCAGCACTTGAAGTTAAATCTCGTCGTGTTGGTGGATCAAATTATCAAGTACCAGTTGAAGTTAGTGATGACAAGAGTCAAACACTTGCACTTCGTTGGATTGTTAATTATGCAAAATTAAGAAATGGTAAGGGAATGGCTATTAATTTAGCTAATGAACTTATGGATGCTGCTAATGGAACTGGCGGCGCAGTTAAAAAACGTGAGGATACACACAAGATGGCTGAAGCAAATAAAGCATTTGCTCACTATAGATGGTAGGAGGATTGTATGGCAAGAGATGTTTCTATAGATAAAATAAGAAATATTGGGATTATGGCCCATATCGACGCTGGTAAAACAACTACCACAGAAAGAGTATTATTCCATACTGGAATTACACATAAAATTGGTGAAACACATGATGGTGAATCTCAAATGGACTGGATGGAACAAG